>JAYUMO010000159.1:0-3840 GCA_043762555.1 Gemmatimonadaceae bacterium
TGCGCGCGAGCGGCGACCACTTCTACTGCGAGATCTCGCCGCGCTTCCGGTGGACGCGTGAGCTCTCGAGCCGCGATCTCGCGGCGACGCTCGAGCGCAATCTGCGGGCGTACGTCACCGTGACGGGCCGCATCGGCGCGGTGACCGATGTCCGCATCGAGCACCGGACGCGAAGCGGCCGCGTGGGGACGATGCTGCTCGTCACCGAGCGCGGCCGGTACGAGCTGCGCGGCAACGAGATCCGATTCGTCTTCCGGTCGGAAAGCGGCGAGATCCTGCCGAGCACGATGCTCTCGGTGACGCTCGATCGCGATCATGACGGGCGGGTCTATCGCCTGGTGTTCAGCGGGGCGGGGAACGGGCACGGCGTGGGGATGTGCCAGTGGGGCGCGATCGGCCGGGCGCGCGACGGACAGAGCGCGCGCGCGATCCTCACCACCTACTATCCCGGCACCGCGGTGGTCGCGCTCCCGGAGTAGCCGCCGCCCTGCGCGCGCCCTACTTTCCATCCCGTCTCCCAGGCACGGACCGATGAATCCCTCTGTTCGGATCGGCGTCGTCGGCGGCGGAGCGATCGCACAGGTCGCCCATCTGCCGGCGCTCGTGAAACTCAAGGGCGCGGAGGTGGTGGCGCTCTGCGACTCCGATGGCGTAAAGGCACGCCAGATCGCCGACCGATTCGGCATCCTCGATGTGTACACCGACATCGAGGATCTTCTCGAGGCGGCCACGGTCGACGCGGTGATCATCAGCACGCCGAATCATCTGCACGAGCCCCACGTGCTCAGTGCGCTCGCCAAGCAGGTGGACGTTTTGTGCGAGCGCCCGGTGGCGCTCACGGCCACGGGGGTCGAGCGGATCCTCGCCGCCGCGACGCGGTCCGGACGCAAGGTGGCGGTGGGGAACAATCATCGCTTCCGCACCGACGTGCAGGCCGCGAGCCGCTTCCTGCGCGGCGGCGAGCTCGGCGCGTTGGCCGCGGTGCGCGCGGGGCACTTCCAGGTGATGCGCGCGCCGGAGGGATGGCGCTTCCGGCGCGCCGAGTCGGGGGGCGGCGTGCTCCTCGAGCACGGTCTGTCATTGCTCGATCTCGCGCTCTGGTTGGCGGACTATCCCCCACCGGCGCGTGTCACCGCGCATTTGCACCGCGCGCGCGGCCCGGCGGCGGTGGAGGACTCGCTCTTCGCGGTGCTCGAGTGCGCGGGCGGCCTCACGGTGGCGGTGGATGTCTGCTGGGAGTACGTGGGCACGGAGGATCGCTGGTGGTTCGACGTGCTCGCCTCGCGCGGGAGCGCGCAGCTCGCGCCGCTGCGCGTGGTGAAGGAGCTCAACGGCAAACCGATGGATGTGACGCCGCACGGGGCGTCGGCGCGCGAGACCGCGTACATCCAGAGCTACCGCGCGGAGCTCGCGCATTTCCTCGCCGTCGTGCGGCGCGAGGCGCCGTACGAGGCGCCCACCGACCAGGTGACGCTGCTGCGGGTGATCGAGGCGATCTATCGCGCGGCGAACGAAGGCACCGAAATCCGTCTGTGAACTGGCGCGCGCTCTTTCCCGCGCGGAGCGAGGCGACGCCGGTGGTCGCGTCCGCCGCGCTCTTCGCGTGCGCGTTCCCTCCGGTGCCGCTCGTGGTCCCCGCATTCCTCTGTCTCGCGCCGATGGCGATCGTCATCGCGCGCGGCGCCGACGCACCCGGCACGTGGACGTGGCGGGGCGCGGCGCGGGTGGGGCTCTGGACGGGAGCGCTCGCCTACGGGGCCACCCTCTACTGGATCGGGATCGCGCTGAGGATCTACACCAAGCTCGCCTTCCTCGGCTTCTTCGGCGCGTTGTTGGTCGTCGTGCCGGTGGTCGCGGCGGGCGCGGTCGCCCTCTTCGCCGCGCGCCGCGCGACGCGGCTCCCGCTCGCGCTCCTGGTGCCGGTGACGTGGCTGGCCGTCGAGATGGCGCTCATGCATCTCTCGGACCTCTCCTTCCCCTGGCTGCCGCTCGGGCTCGCGCTCGCCCGCACGCCGGTGCTCGCGCAGGCGGCGGAGCTGAGCGGCGTGCACGGCCTCACCTGCTGGATCGCCATCACGAACGGGCTGATCGCGGATGCGTGGCTCGACCACGCGCGGTGGCGCGGCGCGGCCGCGCGGCTCGCGGGGGCGGCGGCGCTCGCCGGTGCCGCGTGGGGATTCGGCGCCTGGCGCATGAACGACATCGCGCTGACGCCGGTGGCGCCGATCGCGATCGTGCAGCCGAACATCCCGCAGCAGGACAAGTGGCAGGCCGAGAACCAGGGGCGCATCCTCGGCATGCTGGTGTCGCTCACGCGCACGGCGCTCGCGCCGCACGACGCACAGCTCGTGGTCTGGCCGGAGGCGGCGCTCCCCGGTTTCCTTCCCGAGCATCCCGAGTGGGAGCGGACCGTGGCGGCGGTGAGCGCCGAGAGCCGGACGCCGATCCTCTTCGGCGTGCTCGACGTGAACTTTCCCGCGCCCGGCCGTTTCGAGTACTTCAACGCGGCGATGCTGGCCGACTCCACCGGCTCCATCCGGAGCCAGCCGCCCTATCACAAGCGCTACCTCGTGCCGGTGGTGGAGCGCGTCCCCTTCCTCGATCCGCGCTGGTTCGCGAAGCTCCGCTTCTTCGGCGGCTACGGCCGCGGCGGCGCGCAACCTCCGTACACGCTGCCGTTCGGGAAAGTGGGCGTGCTCATCTGCTTCGAGTCGATCTTCCCATCGGTCGCGCGCCGCTACCGCCTCGACGGCGCGACGCTGATCGTGAACATCACGAATGACGCGTGGTTCGGGCACAGCCTCGCGCCCTATCAGCACGAGGCGCATCTGGCGTTGCGCGCGATCGAGATCCGTACCGGGATCGTGCGCGCCGCGAACACCGGCATCTCGGCCTATTTCGATCCGCTCGGCCGCGAGCACGGCGCGACCGAGCTGTCCACGCCGGCCACGCGCACGTATCTCGCGCAGACCACCGACGTCCGCACGCTCTATCTCGTGGCAGGTGATTGGATCGGGTGGCTCGGCGTGGCGGGCACCGCGGTGCTGCTCGCGATCGCGTACCGCCGGCCGCGGCGGGCCGCGTGACGGGGCGCTCGGTGGGGATCGACGTCGGCGGCACGTACACCGATCTCGCGTCGATCGATGCCGAGGGGAGGGTGGAGGCGCGCAAAGTGTTGAGCACGCCGGCCGACCAGAGCGGGGGCGTGGTGGCGGCGCTCGACGCGCTCGGCGCCGCGCCGGCGAGCCTGGAGCGCGTGGTGCACGGGACGACGATCGCGACGAACATGCTGCTGGAGCGCACCGGCGCGCGGGTGATCCTCTGCGCCACCGAGGGCGCGGTGGACCTGCTCGACCTGCGGCGCCAACAGCGGGCGGCGCTCTATGACCTCGCGCGTCAGCATCCCGCGCCGCTCGTGCCGCCCGATCTCCGCGTGTCGGTGCCCGAGCGCGTGGAGCCTCAGGGGGAGACGCGGGCGCTCTCCCCGGAGGACGCCGACGCCGCGGCGAAGCGCGCGCTCGCGCTCAAGCCGGAGATCATCGCGGTGGCGTTGTTGCACTCGTATCTGGATCCGCGCCACGAGGAGGCGGTCGAGAAGGCGGTGCACGCGAGCAACAAGAGCATGGACGTGGTGCGCTCGAGCGTGGTACTGCCGGAGGTGCGTGAGTACGAGCGCACGGCGACCACCGTCGCCGAGGCGTACCTGCGTCCGGGGGTCGCGCGCTACCTGGCGCGGTTGGGGGAGCAGTTGGCCGCGCGGGGCGCGCCGCCGCTCGCGGTGCTCACCTCGTCCGGGGGGATGCGCACGGGTCCGGATGCCGCGACGAGCGCCGCCGCGCT
>JAYUMO010000160.1:0-4336 GCA_043762555.1 Gemmatimonadaceae bacterium
CCGCTGAACATGACGCCGGCGATGACCTCGATCCACCCGCTGCGGGCGCCGTGGAAGACGGGGTCGATCACGCGCCGCGGGGGCGGGGGGGACGGGGCGAGCGGCCGCCGCTGCGCGGCCCACCATCGCCGCGGCGGGGGCGATCGTTGCGGGACGGGCCGTCGCCGCGGCGCGGCCGGAATCCGGCGTTGCGCGGGCCGCCGGCGCTTCCGGCGCGCGACTCATCATCGATCCGGGCGGTGAGCCGGCGCCCCTTCACGGTGACGCCCGTCATCGCGCGCACCACCTTGCCGGCGACATCGCTCGCGACCTCCACCAGCGCGTGCGTCTCGCGCAGCTCGACCTTGCCGATCTGCTCGCGCGAGATGCCGGCTTCGTTCGCGATCGCGCCCACGAGATCGCTCGGGGTGATCCGGTCCTTGGTGCCGCCGCTCAGGAAGACCTTCGCATATTCGCCGCGCGGCGGACGGCCGGGGCGGGCGCCGCCCGGCGCCGAGGCGCCATCGGGGGTCGCGGCGGGCGCGACCGGCGACGCGCCGGCGGCCTCGCGCGCCCGATCGAGCAGGCGCAGCGCGGCGGCGGCGACCTCGACGCCGTCGTACTCCGCGAGCAGCGGCTCGAGCGCGAAGAGCTCGCGGGCCGGGATGCCGTCGGAGAGCACGGCGCGCAGGTCGGCCCGCACCCGCTCCTCGCGCGTGTGGGCGCGCGCGGCGGGGCCGGAGAGGGTGAGCGGCGTCACCCGTCCGCCCCCCGAGAGGGCCCGCAGCGCCGGGAGCTGGCGCGGCGTCGCGAGCGCGACCAGCGACGCGCCGCTCCCGCGCATCGCGGTGAGCGTCTCGCGCTCGAGCGGCGATTCGTAGAGCACCACCAGTGTCGCGCCGGGCACCGGCGCGCCGCGCGTCACGGCCACGCTTGCGTCCCCCTCCGCCACGCCGAGCGCGCGGATGATCGCGCTCACCTCGCGGTCCGCGTCATCGCTGCGCACGTACACCGCGGCGTGCTCGGGATCGAGGTCATCGAGGAGCCGGCGCAGCGCGCGCGCGCGAGCCCGCGGCGCGACCGCCACGTACGACAGATCGACGGCCTCGCCTTCCGGCGCCGCCAGGACCCCGGTGCGCCGCGCGCGCCACGCGTACCGCTCCACCAGCGCTTCGATCGCGGGGGTGAGCTGCGACGTCACCACCATGCGAGCCGCGTCCTTCGGGACCTCGGCCACCACCGCGGCCAGCGCGTCGCCGATGCCGGACCCCGCGCTCGAAGCGTCGGTCATCGCGTCGGCCCACGCGATGATCACGTGGCGCACGTCGTCGAGCTTGAGCTGGGAGCCGTGGAGGAGGGCGAGCAGCTCGAAGGGCGAGCCGGCGATCACCGTCGCCGGGCGCGCCCGCAGCAGCCGCGCGGCGCGGCGGGTGGCCGTCACCGGGAGCACCCGCGCCGGCGCACCCGCGCTGGTCCGCGTCGCCGCCTCCGCGATCAGCACCGCGGTCTCGTCGTCGGGCGTGAGCACCAGGACCTGCGCCGTCGCGGCGTCGGGGGCGATCCGCGCGAGCACCGGGTCGAGGAACTGCGCCACCGCCGCGGCGTCCTGCGGCAACACGTAGAGCACGTTCTGGCCGCGCACGACGCCGGTGCGCTCGGTCGCCGAGTCGTCCCTTCGCTCCGAATCCACGTGATGCCTCCGGTTTTCAATGGCGCGGCCCCGGGCCGGTGAGTAAAATATAGCGTCGCGCCATCGCCCACTCCAGCCACGATCGTCCGCTCGTGACCGACGTGTCCGCCGGCGGCTTCACGCCGTCCGCCAACATCGCGTTCCTCAAGGAATCGGCCACGATCGCGGTGTCGGCGCGCGCGAAGGCGCTCCGGGCCTCCGGCCGTGCGGTGATCGATCTCGGCGCCGGCGAGCCCGACTTCGACACCCCCGAGTTCATCCGTCGCGCCGCGGCGCGGGCGCTGGAACACGGCGCCACCCGATACACCGCCACCGAGGGGATCCTCCCGCTCCGCGAGGCGATCGCCGCCGATGCCAACGCCCGCTACCACGGGGCCGGGGTCGTGGACGCGAAGGATATCGTCGTCTCCAACGGCTCCAAGCAGTCCCTGTACAATCTGTGCGTTGCGCTCTTCGGCCCCGGGGACGAGGTGCTCATTCCGGCGCCGAGCTGGACGAGCTACTTCGAGATGGTGGCGCTCGCGCGCGCGACGCCGGTGCGGGTGGCCGGCGATCCCGCCGGCGGTCTCACGGTGACCGCCGGCACGCTCGCCGCCGCCGCGACGCCGCGCACGCGCGGCGTGATGCTGAACTCCCCGTGCAATCCCACCGGCGCGGTGTATCCGGCCGACGCGCTTCGCGAGATCCTCGCGCTCTGCGAAGCGCGCGACTGGTGGCTGATCACCGATGAGATCTATCGTCGCATCAGCTATGACGCGCCGGCGGCGAGCCTGCTCGAGCTCGCGTCGCGCCGCGAGCGGCTGGTCGTCGTGGACGGCGTGGCGAAGGCGTACGCGATGACCGGCTGGCGCATCGGATGGGCGATCGCCCCGCGCGCGCTCGCGGCCGCGATGGCGGCGTTCCAGTCCCACACCACCTCCAACGCGGCGGCCGTGTCGCAGCACGCCGCGCTCGCCGCCCTCACCGAGCGGGCACCGGCCGAGGCCGCGATCGCGGCGATGGTGGCGGAGTTCCGCGCGAGGCGCGATGCCCTGCTCGTGGAGCTCGCCGCCGAGCCTCGTCTGCGATTCGTCCGCCCGGCCGGGGCGTTCTACCTGTACGTGCGGGCGGCGCCGGACGACGCGCGGGACGGCGCGCCGGGCGACGCGGGGGCCGACTTCGCGGCGGCGTTGCTGGAGCGCCACGAGGTGGCGGTGGTCCCCGGCAGTGCCTTCGGGACGCCCGCCTGGGTGCGCCTCTCGTACGCCGCGCCGCGCGACCAGGTGCTCTCCGGGGTGCGGCGGTTGATCGCGCTCTGGCGCGAACGCGCCGGCTGAAGCGCGCCGGCGGTCATTTTCCGCTGGCGAGCGGGACAACCGCGCGTATCTTTGCTCCCACTCGGGCGCGGGAGGCGCACGTGCAGATCGCCGTGCAGGTGGAGCCGGCCGGGGGTGCCCCGGCGCCGGTGGAATACCGCTGGGATACGGACACGGCGATCCTCACCGCGCACGTGGCGGAGCATGCGAACGGGTCGGGGATGTCCGGCTCGGTCGAGCTCGCCGGCAACGACGGCTCGTGGCTCACCCTCGACGTCAACGGCGGCCGCGTGCGCGGCGTGGAAGTGGCGGTCTGGCCCGACGTCCGCACGCAAGCAGCCCTGCGTCCGCCCGATGAGGTCGAGGCGGCGCGGATCCTCGTGCCGCCGCGCGGCGCCGACGCCGGCGTCGCCGTGCTCCAGATGGACACCGCACTGGTCGCGGAAGCGAATCTCGAGGAGAGCACGATCCACTTTCGGCTCGGCGCCCGTCGCGCCACCCGCACGGTGCGCATCGCCCGCGACGTCCTCCTCGATCTCGACGAGCACGACGTGCTGTCGGGCATCTGGCTGCTGAACGTCCCCCCGTTCCCGGCGGACCAGTGATCACGACGATCGTGCTCATCAAGTGCGACCCGAAGCGCATCCCGCAGGCTGCGCTCACGCTCGCGGGGATCGCGGCGGTGGCGGAGGTCTATTCGGTGTCGGGCGAGTGGGACCTGGTGGCGATCGTGCGCGTGGCCGAGTACGAGGAGATCGCGCACGTGGTGACGGAGCAGTTCACCGCGGTGCAGGGACTCGAGCGAACGCAGACGCTCACCGCCTTCCGTGCCTACTCGAAGAAGGACCTGGAGCAGGCCTGGGATATCGGCGTGGAATGACGGTCGGCGCCCGCGCTACGGCGCGGGGTGCTCGTCCAGGCACCAGTTCGACCGCGCGCGGTACACCTCGCTCCATTTGCCGTCCTTCCAGCCGAGCACCGTGAGGAAGGTGTCGCCGCCGAACTGCCATCCCTCGAGGAGGATCTCGTCCACGCCGTCGCCGGTGACATCGAGGTGGTCGAAGTAGCGGCGGAAGGCCGCGCCGGTGAGCGGGCCGTTGATCCAGTGGGTGAACGTGGCGTGCCACGCGCCGCTGGTGTCCCGGTCCGCCACCAGGAGCAGGTGCGTCGTGCGCGCGCTCGTGGACGACGCGTGCTCGGTGGAGGGGTCGATGAAGGAGGCGACGATCGTGTTCGCCTTGCCGACGCCGGCGGGGAAGGAGACGGCGTGGAAATCGAGGGAATCCAGCGTATGCGCTTTGCCCCCGGTGCTCTGCGCCACTTCGGCCGCCAAACCGCGCGCGACGCGCGCGATCTCGGCGGGCGCCATCGG
>JAYUMO010000161.1:0-11983 GCA_043762555.1 Gemmatimonadaceae bacterium
CGAATTTCGAGAAGCTTGCGAACAGCGGCTTCTACGACGGCGTGAAGTTCCACCGCGTGATCCCGGACTTCGTGGTACAAGGGGGCGATCCACTGTCGCGCGACCTGCCGGCGGGGGACCGGAAGATCGGCACCGGAGGCCCGGGCTGGCACATCACGTGCGAGACGAAGGGGAACCCGCGCACGCACGAGGTGGGCGCGCTCTCCATGGCGCACGCTGGGAAGGACACGGGGGGTAGCCAATTCTTTATGGTACTGAGCGAGGCGAACACCAAGCACCTGAACGGGGTGCACACGGTGTTCGGCAAGATCACGTCGGGGCTGGACGCCATGAAGCAGATCAAGGCGAACGACTCGATGGCGTCGGTCCGCGTCTCCTGAGCGCGGGCCGGAACTTTTTTCGGAGGGACGGCACATGGCGGCACCGATGGCGGGGGACAAGTCGGCGGGCTACACCGGCCTCGTGGTGGCTTCCTTGGTGCTCGTGCTGGCGTTGGGGGCGATCGTGCTGATGGTGACCGCGAAGTACGCGCACGAGGCGCCGCCGGCGGCGCAGCCGTAGCGCGCCGAAGGCCGCGGAATCGCTTCGGGGGCCGCGCGGTCCATCCCGGGCCGGCGCTCCAGGGCGCCGGCTCGTTCATGCCCACTTGCTGACTGACGGGCCGGTCATTAGACTTCCCCCCCCCGATGCCCCGCCCCGCCGCCCCCCGCAAGCACGCCGCCCGCCGGCGCCGCCGACCCCTGGAACGCCCCGCGCAGATCCTCGACGCCGCCCTCATCGAGTTCGGCGAACGCGGGCTCGCCAACGCCCGACTCGACGACGTCGCCCGCCGAGCCGGCGTCGCGAAGGGCACCATCTACCTCTACTTCCCCACCAAGGATGCCCTCTTCCGCGCGATGGTCCGCCACATCGCCGGCCGTTCCATCGGCGCCTTCGAGCTCCGCGTCGCCGCCGACGCCGACGCCCCCGCCCCCCTCCAGATCCGCCGCTACGTCGAAGGCATGTGGGCGCACGTCCGCACCCCGCTCTTCGCCACCCTCTACCGCCTCACCATCGGCGAGCTCCCCGACTTCCCCGAGCTCATGCGCTTCTACGTCAAAGAGACCGCCGACCGCACCCTCAAGATCTGCGCCCGGATCATCCGCACCGGCGTCGAGCGCGGTGAGCTCCGCCGCGTTGACCCCCCGACCACCGCCCGCATGATCCACGCCATCGTCATCAAGCACGCCGTCTGGTGCGCCCACCGGCCGCTGGTCCCCTTCATCGCCCGCACCACCGACGCCCAGGTCCTCCGCGACATGCTCGACTTCATCGACCACGCCCTGCGCCCCGCCCCCCCGCGCCCCAAGCGCCCCCGCCGGAGACCCGCCGCATGACGTCCTCCCGCCTCCCCCTCGCCGCGCTCCTGGTCGTGATCGCCCTCCCCACGCCCGCACGCGCCCAGGATTCCGCCCTCGCCCACCCGCTCACCCTCGGCGACGCCGTGCGCCTCGCCGCGCGTCGCAACGCGCAGGCCCTCGAAGCCCACGACCGCGCCGACGCCGCCGCCGCCCGCGTCACGCAGCGCCGCGCCGATCTCCTGCCGCAGCTCTCCGCCGCCGCGCTCGAGAGCGGCCACACGCTCAACAGCGCCACCTTCCCCTTCACCATCCCGGGCCTCGATCCCAACGGTGAGGTGCTCGGCCCCGTGAACACGCTCGACCTCCGCGCCCAGGTCGGCGTCAAGCTCGTGGACTTCGCCGGCTACCAGAAGGTGTCCAGCGCCCGCGCCGCCGCCGGCGCGAGCAGCGCCGAGGCGGCCAACATCGGCGACCTCGCCGGCGATCTCGCGGCCCGCGCCTACATCCGCCTGCAGCGCGCCGAAGCGCTCCTCATCGCGCGACGCGCCGACTCCGTCCTCGCGGACTCGCTGCTCGGCATCGCGCGGGCCCAGCTCCACTCCGGGGTCGGCGTCGCCATCGACGTCACCCGCGCCAAGGTGCAGGCCAGCACCGTCCGCGCCCAGCTCATCTTCCAGCGCGCGGAACGCGATCGCTCGCGCCTCGATCTCCTGCGCGTGCTCAACCTGCCGATCGACACGCACCTCGCGCTCGCCGATTCGCTCGATCGGCTCCCGGCGCCGGCCGCGCTGCCCAGCGAGAGCGCGGCCGTCGCCGTCGCGCTGCGCTCGCGCGCCGACCTGCGCGCCGCCGTCCTCCAGCTCGACGCCGCGCAGTCCGCGGTCTCGGCGGCGAAGGCGGAGCGCCTGCCCTCGCTCGGCGCCGCCGCCGACTACGGCGCGATCGGCAAGAACGGCGCGTCCTATCTCCCGACGTACTCGTGGGGGGTGCAGCTCTCGGTGCCGATCTTCGACGGGTTGCGCCGCGAGGCGCGCATCGAGGAGCAGCGGGCGCTCGCCAGCGAGGCGATGTCGCACCAGCGCGCGCTCGTGCTCCAGGCCTCGATCGAGGTCCGCGGCGCCTTGGACGATCTCGCCGCGGCGCGCGAGCAGATGGCCGCCGCGCGCGAGCGACTCGACCTCTCGGAGCTCGAGGTGACGCAGGCGCGCGAACGCTTCGTCGCCGGCGTCGCCGGCAACCTCGACGTCATCCAGGCGTCGTCGAACCTCAACACCGCGCGCAGCCAACAGATCGAAGCGCTCGCCGCGTACCAAGCGGCGCGGGTCGCGCTCGCCCACGCCGAAGGCACCGTCACCGCGCTCCCGTAGCGTCTCCCCTCGTCCCACGACTCTAGCCCTCCGTCCCATGGCGACCTCGATCGACCCGAACGTACCCGCCGCGAGATCCAATTCCGCGCGCCGCCGCTTCCTCATCCCCGCCGTGGCCGTGGCCGCGCTCCTCGGCGTGATCTGGGCGGCGCGCACCTGGTACTACGCGCACACGCACCAGTCCACCGACGACGCCCAGGTGGACGGCCACATCGTGCCCGTGATCGCCAAGGTGGGTGGCTACGTCACGATCGTGGCGGTGCGCGACAACGATTCCGTGCGCGCCGGCGGGCCGCTCGTCCGGCTCGACAGCGCGGAGTACACCGTGCGGCTCGCGCAGGCCGACGCCGACCTCGCCGCCGCCCGGGCCACCGCTGGATCGCGCGGCGGCGTGGGGCAGGCGGGCGCCGCCGTGCAGACGGCGGCCGGCCAGCGCTCCGCGCTGGACGCGCAGATCGCCGCCGCGCGCGCGAATCTCGTGAAGGCGCAGGCGGACCTCGCGCGGGCCAAGGACCTGGTCGCCAAGCAGATCGTGAGCGCGCAGCAGCTCGATGGCGCGCAAGCGGCCGCCGACGCCGCCGCCGCGCAGGTGCAAGCGCTCGAGCGGCAGGCCGCCGCCGCCACCGCCGGCGTCACCGGCGCCGAAGCCGGTGTGCGGCTCGCCGCGGCGCGCGTCGCCGCCGCGCAGGCCGCGCGCGATAATGCCGCGCTCCAACTCTCCTACACCGCGATCACCGCCCCCGCCTCCGGCACCGTCGCCAAGAAGCTCGTCGAGATCGGCCAGCTCGTGCAGCCTGGCCAGCAGCTGATGTCGATCGTCGCCGATACCGGCGTCTGGGTCACGGCGAACTTCAAGGAAACTCAGCTCGCCGCGATGCGGGTCGGTCAGCCGGTGGAGATCCGCATCGATGCGTACGGCGGGGTCGTCGCGAAGGGGGAGGTGGAGAGTCTGTCCGCCGCCACCGGCGCGCGCTTCGCGCTCCTCCCCCCCGACAACGCGACCGGCAACTTCACGAAGGTCGTGCAGCGCGTCCCCGTCCGCATCAAGGTCACGCAGCTGCTCGGCCCGGCGCGCCCCCTGCGCCCCGGGATGAGCGCCGTCGTCTCCGTGAAGACGAGCTAGCCCCGGCGCCCGGTCATGGCCGCCACCACCGGCACACCTCCGACCGCCGCCGCCGCCGGCGCGATCCCCACCGCCGAGGACCGCTACCGCGATCGCTACATCATCGCGATCGCGGTGACGCTCGCGGCCGTGCTCGAGCTCATCGACACCTCAATCGTGAACGTCGCGATCCCCGACATGATGGGAAACCTCGGCGCCACGCTCGATGAGATCGCGTGGGTCTCCACCGGCTACATCATCGCGAACGTGATCGTGATCCCGATGTCGGGCTGGCTCTCCGGCTGGTTCGGGCGGCGGCGCTACCTCGCCGGCTCGATCGCGCTCTTCGTCACCGCGTCCTTCTTCTGCGGCGCCGCGACCTCGCTCGGCGGGCTCGTGATGTGGCGCGTCATCCAGGGGCTCGGCGGCGGCGCGCTCCTCTCCACCGCGCAGGCCACCCTCTTCGAATCTTTCCCGCCCGAGGAGGTGGGGATCGGCCAGGCGATCTTCGGCGTCGGCGTGATGGTGGGCCCCACGCTCGGCCCCACCCTCGGCGGCTGGATCGTGGACAACTATTCGTGGCCCTGGATCTTCTACATCAACGTGCCGCTCGGCATCCTCGCCTTCTTCATGGTGACGGCGTACGTGCGCGACGCCCAGCACCAGGAGCGCGCGGAGCGTGTGGACTACGCGGGGATCGTGCTGCTCGCGCTCTGCGTCGGCTCCCTTCAGTGGATGCTCGAGCGCGGCGAGCGCAGCGATTGGTTCGACTCGAGCTTCATCACGGCGCTCGCCGTCACCTCGGTGGTCGCGGGGGTCCTGCTCGTCTGGCACGAGCTGCGCACCCCCGAGCCGGTGATCAATCTCCGCGTGCTCAAGAGCCGCCAGCTCTCCGCGGGCGTGCTCTTCGCCGCGTTCCTCGGGCTCGCGCTCTACGGCTCGGTCTTCGTGCTCCCGATCTTCCTCCAGAGCCTGCACGGCTTCACCGCCTGGCAGACGGGACGCGTGATCCTCCCCGGCGCGCTCGCCTCCGCGGTGACGATGGCCTTCGTGGGCAAGAACGCCGCGAAGCTCGACGCGCGCGTCACCTGCGTGATCGGCGGCGGACTCTTCTTCGCGTCGATGTTCCAGATGTCCCACATCACGACCGACGTGAGCGTCGGCCAGCTCTTCTGGCCGCTCATCCTGCGCGGCGTGGGCCTGGGGCTCATCTTCGTACCGCTCACCGCCGCCACGATGGCCGAGCTCACGCTCTCGGAATTGCCGCAGGGCACGGGGATGTTCAATCTCACGCGGCAGCTCGGCGGCTCGCTCGGCATCGCGATCATGGCGACGCTGCTCACGCGTCTCACCGCCATGCAGAAGGCGGTGGTCACCGAGCACGTCGTCGCCGGGGATCCGGCGGTCGTGTCGCGACTCGCGCTCATGGCGCGCGGGCTCATCGCGCGCGGCATGGATCCCGCGTCGGCCAAGGCCGCGGCGCTCGCCCTGCTCGATCGCCAGGTGACCGCGCAGGCGAGCGTGCTCGCCTTCTCCAAGATCTACCTGCTGAGCGGCTTCCTGCTGCTCGCGGCGCTCCCCTTGCTCCTGCTCTTCCGCACCGGCAAGGGGCGGAGCACAAGCCTGCCGACGCACTGACGCCCCGCGGCCCGTCCGGATATCATCCGCGCATGACCGCCACCCTCCCCGCCCGCGCCGACGCGCTCGCGCTCTTGCACGAGTTCACCACTGGCGACTCGCTGCGCAAGCACATGCTCGCCGTCGAGGCCGCGATGCGCGCCTACGCCCTCAAATACGGCGAGGACGCGGACCGCTGGGCGCTCGCCGGCCTGATGCACGACTTCGACTACGAGCGCTGGCCGAACGCCGCGCACGCGCCCGACGCGGATCATCCGGCGGAGGGCGTGCGGCTGCTGCGCACGCGCGGCTATCCCGAGGACGTGCTGCAGGCGATCCTCGGCCACGCGACCTATACCGGCGTCGCGCGCGAGACGCCGATGGCGAAAGCGCTCTTCGCGGTGGACGAGCTCACCGGCCTCATCACGGCGAGCGCGCTGGTGAAGCCCACGCGCAGCGTGCACGACGTGGAGGCCCCGTCCGTTCGGAAGAAGATGAAGGACAAGGCCTTCGCCCGCGGCGTGAACCGCGAGGACGTGATCCAGGGGGCGGAGGCGCTCGGCGTCCCGCTCGACGAGCACATCGCGTTCGTGATCGTGGCGATGCGCGGCGTCGCCGGGGCGCTCGGCCTCGCCGGAACGCCCGCCGCGCTCTGAGCGCGCAACGCTCTCCGTGCGCCGCGCGTACCCTCTGCGACACGATGCGGGCATGACGTCGCACCGCGCGCGCCGTCCCCCGGCCGACGAACCGGAGCCGGCGTCCGAGCGCGACCTCGTGCTCGCGGCGCAAGCGGGCTCCGCGGCCGCCTTCGGAGAGCTCGTGCGGCGGCACCAGCGGCGGGCCTATGCCGTGGCGCGCGCGATCTCGGCGACCCACGAGGACGCGGAGGACGCCGTGCAAGATGGGTTCTGGCACGCGTACCGCGCGCTCGATCGCTTCGAGCCGGACCAGCCCTTCGCCGCGTGGGTGGGCCGCATCGTGGCGAACGCCGCGCTGGACATCGCGCGGCGGCGGAAGGTGCGGGTCACGGAGGCGCTGCCGGAGTCGCTCGGCGCGCCCTTCCGCGACCCGGCGGCGGACGGCGAGTTGCGGCGGCGACTGATCGAAGCACTAGCCACGCTCACGCCGCCGCAGCGCGCGGTGATGGTGTTGCACGATGTGGAAGGGTTCGCGCACGCCGAGATCGGCGCGCTGTTGGAGATGCCGGAGGGCACGGCGCGGGCGCATCTGCACCACGCCCGGGCGGCCCTGCGGAAGACCTTGAGCGACCTGCGAGACGGAGCATGACGGAACACGATCCCCTCGGCCCTCACGGGCCCGATGACAAGGCCGCACTGACGCGAGCGCTACGCCGCATCTACGCGGCGCCGGCCGAGGACGGCTATTGGCGCGCGCTGCAGGCGCGGATCCTGGCGCGCGTGGCCGGCGAGCCCGCGCCGGGCGACGGCTGGTGGCTGCCCCTCGCGCGCTGGGCGCGCGTCGGCGCGCTCGCCGCCGCGGCGGCGCTCCTCATCGCCGGCGTCACGCTCTGGCGCGAGCGTGAAGCGCGCGAGCAGTACGCGCTCGAGACCGTGCTCTTGCAGGCGAACGCACCGCACGCGCAGCTCACGGCGGCGGCGGGCGCCACCCCGGACGGCGACGCCGTGCTCCGCTACGTCCTCACCCCCTGACCGCGGGCTCCCATGCGACGTCCCAAGGAGACCGCTCTCGCGCTGCTCGCCGCGGCGCTGATCGCCGGCGGCGCGCTCGGCTACGCCGCCGGCCGGTACACCGCGGCGCGCGAGGTCGCGCCGGGCGAACATGGCGCGATGCGCCGCTACCTCGCCGCGCGGCTGGACCTCACCCCCGCGCAGATCGCGGGCGTGGACAGCATCCTGGACGCGCGCCATCGCGAGATGATGCGGCTCCTCGGTCCGGCGCAGCCGCAGCTCGATTCGGTGCGCACCGCGGCACGCGCCCAGATCATGGCGCGGCTCACCCCCGCGCAACAGCACCGCTTCCAGGAGATGGTGCAGCAGCGGGATCGGGACCGGACCGCCGCGGAGAGCGTGCACAAGTGAGGTGCCCGCTCCTCGCCGCCGCGACGCTCCTCACCACGCTCCTCACCGCGCTCCTCACCGCGCTCCTCGCGGCGCCGCTCCAGGCGCAGGTCGCCGTCGACAGCGGCGCGCATCCCATCCACCTGGCCGATGCGATCCGGCTCGCGCAGCGGAACGCACCGGCCGCGGTCCAGGCGCGCGGGCAGATGCAAACGAGCCAGGCCGGCCTGCGCTCGGCGTACGCCGCGTTCATCCCCAGCCTCTCGCTGAACATGTCGAGTGCGGCTCACACTCCGGCCGGCGAGCCGGTGAATAACCCCACCACCGGGCAGTTGCTCTCCGGTGAGTGGCAGCTGACGCAGGGGATCTCGATGGGGCTCGACCTCTTCGACGGCGGCCGACGGCTTTTCAATGTCTCCGCCGCCCGTGCGCAACTCGGCGCAGCCCAGGCCGGCGAGTTGGCGCAGTACTATCAGATCGCCTATCAGGTGAAGCAGCAATACTACGCGGTGTTGGCGGCGCGGGAATCGCAGGCCGCGGCGCATTCCCAGCTCGCCCAGGCGGTGGAGCAATTGCGAGTGTCGGTGGCGAAGGTCCGCGCGCGGACGGCGACCAAGTCGGACTCCTTGCGGGCCCTCATTCAAGTGGGGAACGCGCAGCTCGCGATGCTCACCGCCAACAACGATCTCCAGGCGGCGAATGCGGGGCTCACGCGGCTCATTGCCGCCCCGGCGACCGTGACCGCGAGCGCGGAGGACACGGTGGGCGAAGGCGTGGTGGACGTGGATAGCGTCGCGATCGCCAAGCTCGCAAGCCAGGGGCCGTCCGTGCAACAGGCCGGCGCGAGCCTCGACGCCGCGCGCGCGGGCGCGCAGGCTTCTCGCTCAACGTACTACCCGTCCATCGTCGTGAGCTACGGCCGGAGCCGGGTCACCCCCTCCACCGCCTTCACGCTGTGGGGCGCCGACGGCACGTACAGCGGTCAACTGCGCTTCAGCCTCTCGTACCCGATCTTCAACCAGTGGTCGCGCGAGCAGTCCATCGTGCTGGCGGACGTCGTGGTGCATAACGCCGACGCGGCCCTTCGCGACGCGCGATACGCGGCCCAGCAGGGCCTCGTGCAGTACCTCGGCGCCCTGCACACCGCGCAGCAGCAGGTGGGCATCCAGATCGTGTCGGTGGCCGCCGCCGAGGAGGACCTCCGCGTCCAACAGGAGCGCTACCAGCTCGGTGTCTCCACCATCCTCGATGTGCTCACGTCCCAGACCACGCTGACCGCGGCGCGCGCGGCGCTCATCCAGGCGCGCTTCAACTACCGCGTCGCCAAAGCGCAGCTCGAAGCGCTCGTCGGCCGCGATCTGTGAGGAGCTCCCCCGTGCATCGCACCGCGGCCATCCTGCTCGCCGTCCTCGCGCTCGCCGGCTGCGGCGCGAAGAAGAAGGACGTCGGCGCGGGCGTGCAGACCGTCGTCGTGCAGCGGCAGGACATCGTGGTGGACGTCGAGGCGACCGGCGTGATCACGCCGATCGATCCGGTGCAGGTGAAGTCCAAGGCCTCGGGCACCGTGCTCAAGATCTACGTCGAGACGGGCTCGCGCGTGCGGAAGGGCGACTTGCTCGTCAAGATCGATCCGCGGGACCCGCAGAACCGCTACGATCAGGCCGCCGCCGCCGTCGAGGCCGCGAAGGCGAGCGGGCAGGTCACGCACACGCAGTTCCTGCGCGACTCGCTGCTCTTGCAGCAGGGGATGATCACCGCGCCGGAGTTCGAGACCGCCCAGCTCGCCTACGCCAACGCGAGGTCGCAGCTCGTCGCGAGCCGCACCAATCTCGATCTCGCGTCGATCGCGCTCGAGGACGTCACCATCCGGGCGCCGATCTCCGGCATCGTCATCGAGAAGGACGTGTCCGAGGGTCAAGTGATCGCGTCGGCCACCGGCACCGTGAGCGGCGGGACGACGCTGCTCCAGATGGCGAACCTCGGCGAAGTGATGGACAGCACGCTCGTCGGCGAGAGCGACATCGGCAACGTGAAGGCCGGACTCTCCGCCACCGTGAAGGTGGATGCCTACCCCAACCGGGTGTTCCACGGGGTGGTCGAGAAGATCGCCCCCCAGGCGACCGTGCAGCAGAGCGTGACGATGTTCCCTGTGTTCATCCGGTTGGACAACCGGGACGGCGCCCTGATGCCGGGGATGAACAGCGATGTCGCGATCCTCGTCGAGCAGCGCGACAACGTGCTCGCGGTGCCGAACGATGCGGTGCGCGGCACGAAGGACGTGGCGGCGGCCGCGCGCGCGCTCGGGCTCGACCCCGCGACGGTGCGCGCGACGCTCGCCGGCGGCACCGCGGGCAACGGCGCGCCGCCCTCGGTGTCGGTGTCGCGGTCGCAGTGCGACTCGGTGCAGGCGGTGATCGCGAAGCATCCCGAGGCGCAGCACCGGCTGCAGGCACTGCTCCAACAGATGCAGAGCGGCGGCGACCGTGCGGCGATCTTCCCGCGGATGACAGTCGTGTACGACAGTCTCCACCTCGACGCCGGTGTGGCGCGCG
This sequence comes from Gemmatimonadaceae bacterium, assembly GCA_043762555.1. Lineage (GTDB taxonomy): Bacteria > Gemmatimonadota > Gemmatimonadetes > Gemmatimonadales > Gemmatimonadaceae > DATKOH01. The sequence goes on from JAYUMO010000161.1 coordinate 10,018, forward strand.
CCTGCGCGCAGCTCCGGCGCACGAGCGCCGGCGGCACCGCGCTCGCCGACGAGACGCCGGCCCTCGGGAACACGAGGCCGCGCCCCGGACTCGTCTTCGTCGCCGCCAACGGGACGTTCACGCCGAAGGTGCTCACGCTCGGCATCGGCAACTACGACGTGACGCAGGTGCTCGCCGGGCTGCAAGAGGGCGACAGGGTGGCGCTCATCAACGCCGCGATGCTCCAGCAGGCGCGCAGCGAGCAGCAGGCACGGATCCAGAGCCGCGTCGGACTCCCCGGCGTCTCGCAGCAGCAGACCGGCGGCGCGACGAAGACGGCCGCGCCTGCCGCGGCACCAGCCACGAGCACGACAAAGACTCCCGCCACCGGCGGCGCTCGTCCGCCCGGCACGCCGTAACATGATGATCGGCGAAACGGTGCGCGTCGCCTTGGTGGCGCTCCGCGCCAACAAGCTGCGCTCGGCGCTCACCATGCTTGGCATCGTGATCGGCGTCGCCGCGGTGATCGCCGTCGTCGCCCTCGGACGCGGCGCGCAGAAGGCCGTAAACGACCGGATCGCCGCACTTGGCACCACGCTGCTCACCGTCATCCCCGGCCAGCTCTTCACCGGCGGCGTCGCGTCGGCGGGCGACCGGGCGAAGATCCCGGTGGAGGATGCCACGGCGCTGCTCGAGCAAGGCACCCTCTTCGCCGCCGTCGAGCCCGAGATGTCGCGCCAGCTCCAGGTGCAGTACCAGCGCACCAACACGAATACGCAGGTGATCGCCGCCACGGCCAACTATGCCGAGGTACGGAAGTATACGCTCGGCGCCGGTCGCATCTTCGCCACCGCGGATGACGATGGTCGCAAGCGCGTCGCGGTGCTCGGCGCCACCACGGCGAACAATCTCGCCCCCGGCGCCGGCTACTCCCTCGTCGGCTCGACGATCCGCATCAGCGGCATCCAGTTCGACGTCATCGGCGTCTTCGCGCCGAAGGGCGGCGCCACCGGCTTCCAGGATCCGGATGACCAGGTGATCATCCCGCTGAACACCGGCCGCTTCCGCGTCTTCGACACGCGCTACGTGCGGGCGATCAACGTGCTCGCGCGCACCGAAGCGGCGATCCCCGAGACGATGACGGAGATCGAGCGGATCCTCCGCCGGTCGCGTCGCATCCCGTCCGGCCGCGACGATGATTTCGAGATCCGCAGCCAGGCCGACTTCCTCAACGCCTTCTCGCAGACCACGCAGGTGTTCGGCCTGCTGCTCGGCGGCATCGCCACGGTGAGCTTGCTCGTCGGCGGGATCGGCATCATGAACATCATGCTCGTCTCGGTCACCGAGCGCACGCGCGAGATCGGCGTGCGCAAGGCGCTCGGTGCCACGAAGCTCAACATCCTGCTGCAATTCCTGATCGAGGCGGTGGTGCTCTGCCTCGTCGGCGGCGCGATCGGCATCGCCGTGGGCGCGGGCGGCGCGATGGCGATGCGCTACGGCTTCCGCTGGAACACCGTTGTCGGGCTCGACTCGGTGGCGCTCGCGTTCGTCTTCTCGGCCGTTGTGGGCGTGGTGTTCGGCGTCTGGCCGGCGCGGCGGGCGGCGATGATGGACCCGATCACGGCCCTCCGGTACGAGTAACTCTCGGGGACCGACGGCCCCAAGGGCAAGGCTCGGGAATCGGGAATCGGGAATCGATGGAGGCATGACAACTTTGGAGGGGTGCGCACGACCAGGATCGGCGCACCCCTCCAAAGTTCTTGTTCCTCTACCGATTCCCGATTCCCGATTCCCGAGTCCTTGCCGGAGTAGTCGCCCCAGCCTGTTGTGCTTCACTGATAATGTCCCCTTGAGCGTTCAGTAGAAGTGTCCCCATGCATGCCTCCTCACGAGGAGGGTGCGTGGAGCGGACGACGATGAGCACGAGGGAGATCACGCGATGGGCGGTGATGCGGCGCGTGCGCGATCGCGAGTGGTCGCTGGGCGA
>JAYUMO010000162.1:0-5035 GCA_043762555.1 Gemmatimonadaceae bacterium
CCTCACTCTCGGTGAGCATCCGCCCCTCGCGCTGCGCCAGATGTGCCGACTGGGAAAAGATCAGGAGCTTGTTGAGAGTATATACACTCAGCCCGGGCACCAGTTTCAACCCGACGGCCAACCGCACACCGCTCAAGTAGTTCATCGCCTCTTCGAACGAGAGGCTGCGCGCGTAGCGCAAGGTGCCGTACGCCCGCCAGAGCTTGTCCTCGATAATATAACCGGCATCACGCAACAACACACGCCTCGCTTCCTCCTCCCGGGCGACGACCGTCCGCAGCACGTACAACAGCTGCTCGATGATCTCGTCCTCCGACCGGCCGAGCGTGGTCTGGTTCGAGATCTGGAAGAAATTCCCGACCACCTCGCTGCCTTCGCCGTACAGCCCACGGTACGTGAGCCCGATCTGCTGCAACCCCGTGAGCGTCTTCGCGATCTCCTTCGTGAGCACGAGGCCCGGCAGATGCATCAGCACCGACGCGCGCATCCCCGTGCCCGTGTTCGTCGGGCACGACGTGAGGAAGCCGAATTCCTGGTGGAACGCGTAGGGCACTCGCGACCCCAGCTCGTCATCCACGCGCTGGATCGCCGCGTACGCCCCCGTCAGGTCGAAGCCCGACCGCAGCGTCTGCAGCCGCAGGTGATCCTCCTCATTTATCATGACGCCCGTGCCGTCGCCAAGGAACACCGCGGCGCCGCTCCGCACCGGGTGCTGCGGGTCGAGCCCCGCGAGCTCCCGGCTCACCAGATGGCGCTCGTGCAGCAGCAGGCGTTCCTCGGGGGGGAGCTCATCTACCCGCACCAGAACGCTTTGCGCGAGCCCGGGTGCGGCGGCCACGGCGTCGCGGACGCGGGCCAGGATGCGCAGCCGCTCCCCCTCGCGCGCCCGCCCCGGAAAGGCGAAGCCCTCCAGATTGCGCGCCAAGCGGATCCGCGTGGACAGCACCGTGCCGGCGTGATCGCCCGACGCGTCGAGCCAGCTCACTCCCCCGTCGGGGAGGAGCGAGAGATCGAGCGTCATTCGATCACCTTGATCTGGTCGCGCAGGCGCGCCGCTTCCTCGAACGCCTCCTGATCGATCGCGCGCTTGAGCCGGTCGCGCAGCTCGGCGAGCACCGTCGCCCCCTCGTCGAGCGGGCTCAACGGCGCCTGGTAGGTCTTCCCCTGATGCTTCGAATTGCCGTGCACCTTGCGCAGCAGGTCGCGCAGGCTCGACTCGAAGGCGCCGTAGCAGTACGCGCATCCGAGCCGGCCCGACTGCTTGAAGTCGCGCAGCGACGCCCCGCAGAAGGCGCAGCGCACGCCATCCGCTTCGCCCGACGGCAGCGCCTTCTGCTGCACCGCGAGGATGAAATCGGTGAGCGGCTGCTTGGGCACTGAGAGCTGCGTCTCGATGCCGCGCTCGGCGGCGCACTTCTCGCACAGGTTGAGCTGCTTCACCGGCGGCTCGGTCACCTGCGTCACTTGGATGACGGCGTCCCGCTCGCGGCAGTTGTCGCAGAGCATTAGGCGAGCACCTCCCGCCCGGCGGTCGCATGCAGCGTCCCGTCCTCGAGCACGAGGATCCGGTCGGCGCGCGACGCGAGCGACGGATTGTGCGTCACCACCACCATCGCGATCTCCAGCTCCCGCACGAGGCGCATGAATTCCTCGTGCAGCCGCTCGGCGTTCGCGTGGTCGAGGTTCCCGGACGGCTCATCGGCCAGCACGACGGCCGGCTCCATGCCGAGCGCGCGCGCCACCGCCGTGCGCTGCTGCTCGCCCCCCGAGAGCTCCGCCGGCCGGTGACTCATCCGCGCGCCGAGCCCCACGCGCTCGAGGACCTCGGTCGCCCTGGTGCGCGCCTTCGCCGGCTCCCAGCCCGCGATGCGCATCGGCATCATGACGTTCTCGAGGGCGGAGAACTCGCGCAGCAGATGGTGGAACTGGAAGACGAAGCCCACGCGCCGGTTCCGCATCTCGGCCAGCTCCTCGTCGCCGCGCCCTTCGAGCGCCTCCCCCGCGAGCCAGACGGCGCCGCGCGACGGCCGGTCGAGCGCGCCGAGCAGGTGCAGCAGCGTACTCTTCCCCGCCCCGCTCGCGCCGACGATCGCCACCAGCTCACCCGGTCGCACGTCGAGGGACACGCCGTCGAGCACATCCACGCGCCCGCCGTCGCCGCCCACGAAGGACTTCGCGAGATCCCGCGCTTCGATCGCGTTCATTCGTGTCGAATGGCCTCGACCGGGAAGAGCCGCGCCGCCTGCGCCGACGGATAGAGCGTGGCCAGCACCGCGACCGCCACGCTCGCCAGGACGATCCAGAGGATATCCAGCGCCTCGATCCGCACCGGGAGGTGGTCGATGAAATATACCTGCGGGTCCAGATTGATGAGCCGCCAGTGATCGATCGAGAAGCCGATCCCGACGCCGAGCATCGTGCCGATCATCGTCCCGACGAAACCGATCACCAGCCCCTGGAGCACGAAGACGCGGCGCACCGCGCGCGACCGCATCCCCATCGCCTTCAGGATGCCGATCTCCCGCGTCTTGTCCCGCACCACCATCGTCAGCGTGCTCACGATGTTGAACGCCGCCACGAGCACGATCAGCAACAGGATCACGCGCATTCCAAGTTTCTCCAGCTTGAGCGCCTGGAACAGCTGGGAGTTCTGCTCCTGCCAGTCCTGCACGCGGTACGGATAGCCCAGCAGGTCCGCGAGCTTCCCGGCCAGCTGCGGCGCTTGCCACCGGTCCGCTGTCCGCGCCTCGATCCCGGTCACCGCGCTGTCGAGCGCGGCGAACTCCTGGGCCACGTCCATCGCCACGTAGACGTACGCGTTGTCATACTCGTACATCCCCGTCCTGAAGACGCCGGTGACCTCGAAGCGGTACACGCGCGGGACGATGCCGCCGATCGCCGGATTGAACTTGAGCCCCGCCGCGGAGACCAGCGTGATCGTGTCCCCCGGATAGGCGTTCAGCCGCTCGGCGAGCCGGCGCCCGATCACCGCGCCGCGCGTCAGCCCGTCCGAGCTCGCGAAGCGAAAATCCCCCTGCACCGCGAAGCGGCGGATCTCGGTCACGGGGGTGAGCACGCGCCCCTCGGGCTCGATCCCCGCCACGAACACCCCCTCGGCGTAGTCGTGCCCCGATGTCGCCACGCCCTGCGTGAGCACGAACGGCGCCGCGGCGACCACTCCCGGCTGCCGGCGCACCGTGTCGAGCGCCCCGTGCCAGCGATCGATGCGCAGATTCTCGCCGAAGCTGAGGACGCGGATGTCCGGACTGCCGACGAGGATCTTCTCGCGCAGCTCGGTCTGCATCCCCGTCATCACGCCGTTGATCACGATCAGCGCGCTCACGCCCACGAGCACGCCGCCCATCGCGATCACGCTGATGAACGAGAAGAGCCGCGAGGTGCCGCGGCTTCGCAGGTAGCGCCACGCGATGGAGACCTCGAGTCGGGTCATGCTTCGGGCCGCATCGTCGGGAAGAGGATCACGTCGCGGATGCTCGGCGTGTTGGTGAGGTACATGAACAGGCGGTCGATCCCGATCCCGCAGCCGCCCATCGGCGGCATGCCGTACTCCATCGCGCGCAGGTAATCCTCGTCCACGCCCACCGCTTCGAGGTCGCCGGCGGCGCGCAGTGTCGCCTGCGCCTCGAGCCGGCCGCGCTGGTCGAGCGGGTCGTTGAGCTCACTGAAGGCGTTCGCGAGCTCCCGGCCGCGCGCGAAGAGCTCGAAGCGCTCGGAGAGCGCGGGGTTCCCCCGCTTCGGCTTGGCGAGCGGCGAGAGCTCCGTCGGATAGTCGACCACGAACGTCGGCGCCTCCAGCCTGCTCTCCACCAGCGCCTGGAAGAGCTCGTCGAGCAGTTTGGGGCGACTGAGCGTGGCCACGGCGTGCACGCCGGCGCGCTCGCCGGCCTCGGCCAGCGCCGGGTCCGGCATCGCGAGCGGATTCGCACCGAGCGCCGCGGTGAGCGACGGCACCCACTCGATGCGCGCGAAGGGCGGCGTGAGCGCGGGCACCTGCTCCGCGAGACCGGGCTGCGCGCGGAGCGTCGCCGCCGCGTGCGCCACCAGCTGCTCGACGAGCGCCATCGTGTCGCCGTAGTCCGCGTACGCCTGGTACCACTCGAGCATGGTGAACTCGGGGTTGTGCGTGCGATCGATCCCCTCGTTCCGGAAATCGTGTCCGATCTCGTACACGGCGTCGAAGCCGCCGACGATGAGCCGCTTGAGGTAGAGCTCATCGGCGATCCGCAGGAAGAGCTGCGTCTCGAGCGCGTGATGGCGCGTGACGAAGGGACGCGCCGCGGCGCCGCCGTAGAGCGGCTGCAGCACCGGCGTCTCCACTTCGAGGAAGCCGCGCCCGTCGAAGAATGCCCGGAGGGCCGTCACCATCCGCGAGCGCGCCACGAAGAGCGCGCGCACCTCCGGGTGCACCGCGAGGTCGGCGTAGCGCTGGCGGTAGCGCTGCTCCGGATCCGCGAAGCCCGCGTGGCGCACGACCTGCCCGTCCACCACCTCCTCCTTGCCGAACGGGAGCGGGCGGAGCGATTTGGCGAGCAGCGTGCACTCGCGCACCCGCACCGTCGCCTCGCCGGTCTTCGTGCGGAAGAGCGTCCCCTCCACGCCCACGATGTCGCCGATGTCGAGCGCGTCGAGCACCGCGTAGCGCTCTTCCCCCAGCGTATCGCGGCGGAAGTAGAGCTGGATGCGGCCGGCCGCATCCGCGAGGTGCGCGAAGGTCGTCTTCCCATGGGCGCGCCAGGCGACGAGCCGGCCCGCCACGCGCACGGGAGCGCCTTCGGCGCCCTCGGCCATCGCCGAGCCGAGGGCGGCCGCGTCGGCGGCGCTGTGCGTGCGCTCGAAGCGATAGGCGTAGGGCGCGATCCCGCGCGCGATCAGCTGGTCGAGCTTCTCGCGACGCGCCTTCAACACGAAGTTGAGATCGTCGGTGGTCATACGGCCGCGGTGCTCGCGCCGAACTTCTTCAGATACGCCTCGATGAACGGATCGATCGCGCCGTCGATCACCTTCTGGACGTCCG
>JAYUMO010000163.1:0-6385 GCA_043762555.1 Gemmatimonadaceae bacterium
GAGGAGGCGCTCGAGGCGGAGGCGCATCTCGTCGCGGATGATGCGGTCCTGGAGCGTGACCGTCGCGGTCCGGTTGTCGAAGGCGAAGAGGAAGAGCGCGATGAAGACGACGGCCATCCACGCCGACTCCAGGCCGGGATGCTTCACCGCCTTCACGATGAACACGATCGCGTTGATCAGGAAGAGCGGAAGCGTAGTGTAGTGGAATAGCACGCGAAAGCGCTGATGGTTGGAGTAGTTCTGCGGTTGGTCGGGCATGGGAGCCTCAGGTGGTGGGAGGAGCAAGCTTCTCTTGCGCGGCGGCGTGCCGCGCGTGCTGCTGCAACCGGGCGACGATCCCCGAGAGTCCCACCTCGCGCGCGCCGAGCCCGATGTTCTCCATCATGGTGCGCACGAAGTCGGGGGGGATGGCGAGCGTGACGGCGGGCGGTTGATCGTTGACGGCGCTGAAGACGATCGCGAGGAAGGCGGCGATCGTCGGCGACTGACGAACGATCACGTCGGCGTAGAAGTGGAGACGTCCGTCGCGATGCTCGGGGAAGATGTCCACGCGCGTCATGCACTCGGGCACGGTGAATTGCGCGCGGTCCAGCGCGGCGAGATGCGGCGGGAGCGGCTCGAGCTTCCGCGACCAGGAGACGAGCGCCTGCATTTTGTCCTCGCGACCCAGCGCGCGGAAGGTGCGGAGCACGCGCTCGAGCGAGGTGGGCAGCGGGGCGGACGTTGAGTTTGACGCGGAGTCGGGGTTCGGCATGGGCGGATGGGGGCGACTGGTGCAAGTCTACAGGCCGCCGCGACGTTCCGCTGGCCCGATTGCGAGCGCGCCCTCCCGGCACGATCTTCGACCGATGCGGACCCGGGCGGAAGGGTGGTGCTTCGTCGCCGTGACCTCGGTCGCGGCGCTCCTCGGTTGCGGGCGGCGGGCGGCGGGCGTGCCGGCGGCGGTCGGAACGGTGGAGGTGACCGAGGTGGACATCGCGCCGCTCGTGAGCGCGCGCGTGGTGCGCGTCTGGGTGGACGAGGGCGCCGTGGTGCGGGCGGGCGATACGCTCGTCGCGCTCACGTTGAGCACGACGCGTCCCGACCTCGACGCGCGGCGCGCGCGGCTGGCGGCGGCGCAAGCGCAGCAGCGTGACCTCGAGGCCGGCGCGCGGCCGGCGGAGCTGGAGCGCGCCGAGGCGGAGATGCGGGCGGCGGAGGCGGACGCGTCGCGCACCGAGCGGGATGCGAAGCGCCTCGCGCCGCTGGCGGCGAGCGGCACGGTGAGCGCGCAGCTGTTCGACGCGGCCACCGCCGCCGCGCGGGCGGCCGCCGCGCGACGCGACGCCGCGCGTGCCGCCCTGCGGCTGCTCCAGGAGGGAGCGCGCCCCGAGCGGCTCCGCGCGGCGCGCGCCGACGTCGAGAGCGCCCGCGCCGCGCTCGCGGCGAGCGAGGGCGCGGCGAACGATCTCGTGCTCACCGCGCCCGTGGGCGGCGTGGTGCTCGGCCGGCACGCCGAGCCCGGCGAGATCTTGCGGGCCGGCGAGCCCGCGCTCACCCTCGGCGATCTCGCGCGATTGTGGGTGCGCATATTCGTCGACCAGCGCGCGCTCCCGCTCGTCCGCATCGGCGACCCGGCGCGCGCGGTGCTCGATGCGTATCCGCAGGTGGAGATCCCCGGACGCGTGGTGGCGATCCGCGACCGGGCGGAGTTCACGCCGCGTGTCGCGCTCACCGAGGAGGAGCGCGCCGATCTGCTGTTCGGCGTGAAGATCGAGCTGCACGACACCACCGGTCTGCTGAAGCCCGGATTGCCGGTGACCGTGCGGGTGAGCGGCTCGGCGCCGCGCCCGTGAGCGAGCCCGCCGTCGTCACCCACGCACTCCGGAAGACCTTCGGCGCCGTCGTGGCCGTCGAGTCGCTGGATCTCACCATCGCGCGCGGCGAGGTGTTCGGCCTGCTCGGTCCCAACGGCTCGGGGAAGACCACCACCATCCGGATGCTCTGCGGCCTGCTCACGCCCACCTCGGGCGACGCGACCGTGGTCGGCTTCGACCTTCGCACCGAGAGCGAGCAGCTCCGCCGGACGATCGGCTACATGTCGCAGCGCTACGGGCTCTACGACGATCTCACCGCCGTCGAGAACATCCGCTTCTACTCCACCGTGTACGGCCTGCGCGGCGCGGCGCGAGAGACGCGGATCGCGGAGCTCATGGAGGAGCTCGGACTCACGTCGCAGCGCGACCAGATGGCTGGGACGCTGAGCGGCGGCTGGAAGCAGCGGCTCGGGCTCGCCTGCGCCACGGCGCACCGGCCGCAAATGCTCTTCCTCGACGAGCCCACCGCCGGCGTGGACCCGGCGGCGCGGCGTCGCTTCTGGGAGCTGAGCTACCGGCTCGCCGCGAACGGCACGACGCTCCTCGTCACCACGCATTACATGGATGAGGCCGAGCGCTGCCAGCGGCTCGCCTTCCTCTCGCGCGGGCGTCTGATCGCCGTCGGCACGCCGGCCGAGGTCCGGCGACACTTCGGGCAGCCGACGATCGAAGATGTGTTCATCGAACTGCAGCGGCGCGACGAGGGCGCCATCGCGTGAACGCGTGGCTCACGGGAGTGAAGGAGTCGGCCTTCTGGCCGATGCTGCGCAAGGAATTCCTCCAGATGCGGCGCGACCGGCTCACGCTGGCGATGATGGTGGTCCTCCCGGCCATCCAGCTGATGCTCTTCGGCTACGCCATCCGCACCGAAGTGCGCCATCTCCCCACCGTGGTGCTCGACGAGTCGCGCACCGCGGAGAGCCGCGCGTTGGTGGAGACGATCCGGAACACCGGCAACTTCGACATCGCCGCCGAGGTGCGCAGCCGTGGCGAGCTGGACGACTGGATCCGCCGCGGCGCGGCGAGCGCGGGGCTGGTGATCCCGCCGGACTACGCGACCGCGATCAAGCGCGGCCGCACGGCGACGGCGCAATTGATCGTCGACGCGGCCGATCCCTTGGCGAGCTCTGCGGCGATGTCCGGCGCGTCGCTCGCGGCGGCGGCGCACGGCGCCACGCTCCTCCCGGCCGCGATCGCGCCGCCGCTCGAGCTGCGCGTGCGCCCCTGGTACAATCCCTCGCTCCGCACCGAGAGCTACATCGTGCCGGGGATCATCGGCATCCTCCTCTCCCTCACGATGATCCTGATCACGAGCATGGCGATCGTGCGGGAGCGGGAACGCGGGACGCTGGAGCAGCTGATCGTCACGCCGATCACGAGGACGAGCCTGATGCTCGGTAAGATCCTCCCCTTCGTGCTCGTCGGGTACGTCCAGATGACGGTGATCCTCGCGCTCGCCAAGCTCCTGTTCGACGTGCCGTTGCGGGGGAGCCTCCTCACGCTCTACCTGATCACCTTCGGATTCATCACCGCCAATCTCGGCGTCGGCCTGCTGGTGAGTACGCTCGTGCGCACGCAGACGCAGGCGATGCAGGCGGGCTTCTTCTTCTTGATGCCGAACATCCTGCTCTCGGGATTCATGTTCCCCCGCGCGGCGATGCCGCTGCCGGCGCAGTGGCTCGGCCTGCTCCTCCCGCTCACCTACTATCTGCAGGTGCTGCGCGGCCTGCTGCTGAAGGACATCGGGCTCGCCTTCCTCTGGCGGCAGACGCTCGTGCTGCTCGCGTTCGCGGCGGTGCTGGTGGCGCTCAGCGTCCGGCGGTTCCGGAAGACGATCGAGTAGCGCCGCGGGCGAGCGCACGTCACATTGGGTGCGACGCCCGCTCACTCCTTCCCGGCGAGGTTCCGTGGGCACGCTCGAGCTTCGACCGCGTTCCGTGACCGAGATCGTCGATGCCGCCTTCGAGCTGCTGCGACGCGAGTACGTGACGCTGGTCACGATCGCCGCGGTCATCCAAGGGGCGCTCGTGGTCTTGCAGATCGCGATGGGGCCGGACGTCCTGAACCCGCTCAAGTTCGCCGAGCACCTCGGCTCGTTCGCGTTGCTGATGGTGGCCGGCCTGGTCGCGCTCGCGCTCTCCGACGCGGCGATCATCGTTGCGGTGAACGAGAGCTACTTCGGGAGGAGGGCGAGCGTGGCCCGCGCCCTGGCGCGGATGGGAGCGCGGAGCATTCCGCTCATCCTCGCGAGCATCATCCGCGGCGTGGCGGCCTACTTCGCGTTGATCGTGTTCATCGTGCCGGGCGTCTACGTGTACTCGCGACTCGCCGCCCTGCCGGCGGTGATCGTGCTCGAGGACGGCGGCACCTTCGGGTCGATCGAGCGCTCCTGGAAGCTCGCCCAGGACCTCGTCTGGCCGACCTTCCTCACGATGACGCTCGCGTGGATCGTGTACTTCGCGCTGAGCGCGGTGTTCACCCTCGGGATCACGCTGCTCGGCGCGGCGGTGCCGCTCTTCGCCCAGCCCAACGTCTCGCTCGCCGTTGGGCGGCTGGCCGCCGTGTTCGTCTATCCCTTCGTCGGCGTCGTCACCATGCTCCTCTACTACGATTTCCGGGTGCGCAAGGAAGCGCTCGATCTGGAGCTGATGGCGCAGGAGCTCGAGGCGCCGGCGCCCGCTTAGCGGGAGGGGCGGGGCGCCACCGGCAGGTCGTGCTGCTGCGCGATGCCGCCGGAGACGATGAAAGCCATCACGTCGGCGCTCTCGCGATCGAGGCGCGTGATCCGCGAGCGCGGGACCACGAAGAGATTGCCGGCGAAGTTGTACGACTCCGGCAGATAGACCGCCACGTGATCAGCGAGGCCGAAGTCCGCCATCGATTCGCTGGTCACGAATCCGAGCGCCTTCACCGCGCCGTCCGGCAGCAGCGACACCAGCACCGGCGTGTCGAAGCGCCGCTTCTCGCCTACGAACGCGCTGAGCAGGTCCTTGCTGCTCGAATACAGGAGGCGCACGAAGGGGAGCTTGCGCATCAGCTCCTCGAGCATCGCGATCGCCTGCCGCGCGAGCAGGTTGGAGGCGAGGAATCCGACGAACGCGATGCCCCCGATCGTGATCACGAAGCCCGCGCCGGGGATCGCGATCCCGAGCCAGCCATCGATCTGCTGGAACACCCACCAGGCGACGTACAGCGTGAGCGCCACCGGAGCGGTGACGATCAGCCCGCGCAGGAAATACTTGATGAATTGTCGCATGATCAGGTGAGCGACCGGGCGGCGGCGCCCGCCGATGCTCCGGCGGACGCGGCGCGCCACGCGGTCCCGTTCACTTTCATTTGGCCCGGATCGCCACCGAGGCCGCCGTTTTCTCCCACGACACGGTGAGCGTGCCGCCCGTGCCCTGCGGCGCGATCGCGATCGTCAGCTGCTCCACCGGCGTCGCGAGGGCGGCGACGGTCATGTCGATGCGGGCGAGGTCGGCCGTCGGATCGTACTCGGTCCCCCACTCCTTGGTCTTCTTGCTCACGATCAGCTTCCAGCCCGTGGGACCCGGCAACGTGAACAGCGTGTACGAACCCGCCGGCACCGCCGCGCCGCCGATCACGAGATCCTTGTCGGTGGTGAAGGCAGTCGCATTGTTCGCGCCGGTGCGCCAGACGGTGTTCCACGGCACCACGGTGCCGAAGATCACGCGGCCGCGCGTCGACGGCCGGCTATACCACACCTTCACCGCCGCGCCGCCGATCGTCGCAGTCACGCTGTCGTGGGGCGAGGACGGCCCGAAGGGGCGGTTCGCGTACATCGCGGCGAACGCCTGCACGTCCAGGCTCGGCAGACGCGTCACCACCACCTGCTGCGTGGAGCCCGGCGCCGTGTAGCCGAGGAGATGCCCTTGCGCGTCGATCTTCGCGCGCGCCACGCCGTAGACGCTCGTGATCGTCACCGAGTCCTTTCCCGCCTTCCGGACGACGACCTGATAGATCACGGTGTCGTCGACGAAGAACATCGGGATGACCGTCGAATCCTGCCCGCTGCGGACGGCACGCATCACCACCGTCTCCCAGATACCGAAACCGAGATCGAGGAAGACGAGCGTGTTGCGAGGGGTCTTGAGATGCAGCGAGTGCGCGCTGTCGGTCTCGACCACCTCGTGCATCGCATCGCCCATCGGCGTGACGACGGCGTGGACGAGCGGTTTCTGGCCGGGGCCGGTGCCGGGGGCGTAATGGGCCACTTCGTACTTGAGGAGATTGCCGCCCTTGTCGAGCGTGAGCGTGTAATAGCGGGTGATCGTCATCTTGTCGCGGCGGACCACCGCGGTGCCGGTGAGCACGGTGTCCATGCGGACATAGCTCTCGGCGGCCAGCGTGTCCTTGCCGAGCATGACGAAGAACGCGCCGCCGTCCTTGGCATCGGGGTGAAACGCGCCGAGCGCGCCGAGCGCGAGCAGTGCGGCGGCGGCGATGCCGGCGAGCGGTGCGACGCGGCGGCGAACGAAGGGGAAGGGCATGACGGGCTCCGATCTGAG
>JAYUMO010000164.1:0-2014 GCA_043762555.1 Gemmatimonadaceae bacterium
GGGGACGCGGAAGATCACGTCCACCATGGAGATGGTGGCCGCGAGCAAGCTCAAGCGCGCCATGGACCGCGTCGTCGCGGCGCGCCCCTACGCGCGCGCTCTCGCCGCGGTGATCGCCGACCTCTACACCCCGGAGCTCGCCGAGCGATTCCCGCTGCTCCGGCAGCCGCCGACCATGAGGCGCGCTGCGGTGCTGTTGCTCACCTCGAACCGTGGACTGTGCGGCGGCTTCAACGCCAACCTCATCCGCGAAACGGTCCATCGGCTCGGCCGGTTGAAGGCCGAGGGGGTGGAGACGGAGGTACACCTCGTCGGCCGCAAGGGAGCCGGCTATTTCCGCTTCACCGGCCGCCCGATGACGAGCGCGCGCACCGACATCGGCGACAAGCCGACCGCCGCGCACGCGGTGGAGCTCGTCGCGCCGCTGACGGCGGACTTCATCAGCGGTCGGCTCGACGCGGTGTACGTGGTGTACGCGAAGTTCAATTCCGCGATCTCCACGCCGCCCACGGTGGAGCGGGTGCTCCCAGTGACGCCGCCGGTGCGCTCCGGCACCGCGCGCGACTATCTGCTCTTTCCCGACGCGGCGGCCATCCTGTCGGAGCTGCTGCCCGCGTACGTGCGCAACGCGATCTACCGCGCGTTGGTGGAGACGGTGTGCGGCGAGCACGGCGCGCGGCGCACCGCCATGAAGAACGCCACCGACAACGCCGGCGATCTGCTGGACGTGCTCCGCCGCACGTACAACCGCGCGCGCCAGGCGCAGATCACGCAAGAGATCGCGGAGATCGTCGGCGGCGCCGAAGCGCTCAAGGGCTGACGCCCGCCGCGCGAGCAAACGAAAGCCAGGGGATCTGAACCATGGTCAAGCAGAATATCGGAAAGGTGGTGCAAGTGATCGGGCCGGTGCTCGATGTGGAGTTCGCGGCGGACCATCTGCCCGAGATCTACAACGCGCTCACGCTCACCGAGACGTCGGCCGCCGGCGCACCGATACGGCTCACGGTGGAAGTGCAGCAGCACATCGGCCGGAATCAAGTGCGCGCGGTCGCGATGTCGACCACCGATGGCGTGGAGCGCGGGATGGACGTGGTCGACACCGGCGCCGCGATCGCGGTGCCCGTCGGCGAGGCCGCGCTCGGCCGGATCCTCAACGTGCTCGGCGAGCCGGTGGACAACGGCCCACCGATCCCCGCCGACACCCCCCGCTGGCCGATCCACCGCGCGAGCCCCGCCTTCGTGGCGCTCGAGCCGAAGACCGAGCAGTTCGAGACCGGCATCAAGGTCATCGACCTGCTGGCGCCCTTCGTGAAGGGCGGAAAGATCGGCCTCTTCGGCGGCGCCGGCGTCGGCAAGACGGTCATCATCATGGAGCTCATCAACAACGTCGCGAAGGGGCACGGCGGCAAGTCCGTCTTCTGCGGCGTGGGCGAGCGCACGCGCGAGGGGAACGATCTCTACCTCGAGATGCAGGAGTCGGGCGTCATCAAGAGCTGCGCGCTCATCTACGGACAGATGAACGAGCCGCCGGGCGCGCGGCTGCGGGTGGGTCTCTCGGGCCTCACCGTGGCCGAGTACTTCCGTGACGAGCAGCACTCCGACGTGCTCGTCTTCATCGACAACATCTTCCGCTTCACGCAGGCCGGCTCCGAGGTGTCCGCGCTCCTCGGCCGCATGCCGAGCGCCGTCGGCTACCAGCCGACGCTCGCGACGGAGATGGGCGATCTGCAGGAACGGATCACGTCCACGAAGGACGGCTCGATCACGTCGGTGCAAGCGATCTACGTCCCCGCCGACGATATCACGGATCCCGCGCCGGCCGCCGCCTTCGCGCACCTCGACGCCACCGTCGTGCTGTCGCGCGACATCGCGGCGCTGGGCATCTACCCGGCGGTCGATCCGCTCGACACCAGCTCGCGCATCCTCGACGCGCAGTACATCGGCGAGCGCCACTACAAGGTCGCCGTCCAGGTGCAGGGGACGCTCCAGCGCTACAAGGACCTCCAGGACATCA
>JAYUMO010000165.1:0-4933 GCA_043762555.1 Gemmatimonadaceae bacterium
GTCGTACACCGGCTGGTCGGACAGGCCGGCCGTCAGCCTGTTCTATAGCCAGGTCTTCCTGAACTACAATTTCAAGAAGACGGGCTGGTATCTGACCACGGCGCCGGTGATCACGGCCAACTGGATGGCGGCTAGCGCGGGAGACGTCTGGACGGTGCCCTTGGGCGGCGGCGGTGGGAAGCTCGTGCGCTTGGGGAAGCTGCCGCTGAATTGCAATGTGTCGTATTACGGTTACGTGACGAAGCCGACGGGTGGTCCGAACTCGACGTTGAGAGTGCAGGTGGCGGTGTTGTTGCCCAAGGGATAAGGGCGAGTCCGGAGTCCGGAGTCTAGAGTCCGGAGGGAGAGAGTAGGAATGACGCGGCCGGCGTGAATCTCACGCCGGCCGCGGTCGTATGTGCGGGGGTGAATGTCGCGGCCCTACTCTCAACGGAGGCAGGTATGCGGACTGCTGTTGTCAGCTTCACGCTCGTGCTGGCACTACCGCTCGGGATCCTTGTGTTCGGGGGCGCCGATGCGGCGCCGGCGGCGAAAACTAAGTGCGAGATAGCCGAGCAGCGCCAATTCGATTTCTGGATCGGGGATTGGACGGTGACGGATACGGCGGGGGTGGTGCAGGGGACGAATAACGTGGAGGCGGTGCTCGGCGGGTGCGCCGTACAGGAGCATTGGGTGGGCGCCGACGGGAGTGCGGGCACGAGCTTGAACGCCTACATCAAGTTCCCGAAGAAGTGGCATCAGTCGTGGATCGCCGACGCCGGGAATATGCTGCAACTCGACGGCGGGCTCGTGGGTGGGAAGATGGTGCTGGAAGGTCCGCGGCCCGACGGAAAGGGCGGCACCGTGCGCGATCGGATCACGTGGACGCCGATGGATGCGAATCGCGTACGGCAGACGTGGGTGGCTTCGGGGGACAACGGCAGGAGCTGGAGTGTCGTGTTCGACGGGATTTATGCGAGGAAGAGAAAGTAGCGCGGGGCTACAGCGGTCAGGAACAAGCAGTCCGTAGTCCATAGTCCATAGTCCATAGGGAGGCAGTAGGTGATGGGGGAAACCCCCACTTTCTACTCTCTCCCTATGGACTGCGGACGACGGACTACGGACTGCTTGTTCCTGCCCCGTTGACTGTTGACCGCCGCGATGGGAGTATCTCTCTCATGCTTACCATCCGTCCCAGCGCCGTGCTCGGCGCAAGCGCCGCGATCCTGCTCCTCGCGCAGCTCTCCTGCTCCGTCCCCCGCGCCGACGCGCGCGCGCGACACGCCGCTCCCCCCGGCCTCACGATCGGCGTGTCCTTCGGTGCCGCTCAAAGTGCAACGGCGCTCGACGGCAGGATCCTCCTCCTTATCTCCACCGATAGCACGGCCGAACCACGCTTCCAGATCATCGACGCCACCACCACGCAGCAGGCCTTCGGCGTGGACGTGGACGGGCTCGCGCCGGGGCAGGAAGCGATCGTCGACGCGTCAGTGCTCGGCTATCCGGTGGCAAGTCTCGCGTCGATCAAGGCCGGCGACTACTGGGTGCAAGGATTGCTCCACGTGTACACCACGTATCGTCGCGCCGACGGCAAGGTGGTAAAACTCCCCGCCGATCGCGGCGAGGGACAGCAGTGGAATCAAGCGCCGGGCAATCTTTACAGCACGCCGCGCAAGATCCGCATCGACCCAACGAGCGCGGAGCCGACCCACATAAGAATCGTGCTCGACAAGAAGATCGCGCCGATCGCCGACGTGAAGGACACCAAGTACGTGAAGCACCTTCGCCTGCTCAGCGCGCGGCTCACGAAATTCTGGGGGACGCCGACGTACCTCGGCGCGATCGTCGTTCTCCCCGAGGGGTGGGACACGCATCCGTACGCACGCTATCCGCTCATCATCGCGCACGGACACTTCCAGACGGATGACAATGTGTTCCGCGAGACGCCGGTGGACACGTCGCTGCCGATGTACGACCTCGACAGCATCGTCCGCTACTGCCCCAATGGGCACGAGGGGGCGTGGTGCACGAAGTTCGGCTACCCGCGCCTGCAGCAGGAGATGGCGTACAAGCAATTCAAGCGCTGGACGGGGCCGAGCTTTCCGCGCGTGATCAAGCTCACGGTGCAGCACGCCAATCCGTACTACGACGATTCGTACGCCGTGAACTCCGAGAACATCGGCCCGTACGGCGACGCGATCACGTACGAGCTGATCCCCTTCATCGAGCAGAAATTCCGCGGGCTCGGCGCGTGGGCGCGCGGCACGTACGGCGGCTCCACCGGCGGGTGGGAGGCGCTCGGCGTGCAGGTGATGTATCCGGACGAATACAACGGCACGATCGCGAATTGTCCCGATCCGATCGACTTCCACGGCTACACGACGATCGACATCTACCACGACGCGAACGCGTATTTCCAGATCGGCCCCTGGCGCACCACGCCGCGCCCCGCCGAGCGCGACTACATGGGGCGCACGCGCTCGACGGTCGAGCAGGTGAATATCCGCGAGCTCGTGCTCGGCACGCATTCGCGTTCGGGCGGCCAATGGGACATCTGGGAAGCCGTCTTCTCACCGGTGGGCGCGGACGGCTATCCGCAGCGGATCTACGACAAGCGCACGGGCACGATCGATCCGCAGGTGGCCGCCTACTGGCGCGAGCACTACGATCTGGTGCACATCATGCGCCGCGATTGGGCGACGCTGGGGCCCAAGCTGCGGGGGAAGATCACGATCAATGTGGGTCTCTCGGATAATTTCTTCCTGAACGACGCCGTGTACTACGCGGAGGACTTCATGCAGCGCGCCGCCAATCCCACCTCCGACGCGAAGTTCGATTACGGCCTGCGCGACGAGCATTGTTGGAGCGGGGATCATCCGAATGCGAATGCGGTGTCGCGACTGACGTACGATACGCGGTTCATTCCGATGCTCGCGGAGCACTGGAAGGCGACGGCGCCGAAAGGAGCGGATGTTGCGAGCTGGAGCTATTGAGAGGCAGTCCGTGGTCCATAGTCCGTAGTCCGTAGTGATGGACTATGGACTACGGACTATGGACTGATCTGTTCTTATGCCCGAAGACAGCACCCCCCAACTCGAGATCTTCGCCACCTTCGAGACGCTCTGTCTCGGAGCGGCGGAGCGCATCGCGCAAGCGGCGCGGGCGGCGGTGTACAATCGGAAGCGCTTCCGGATGGTGCTGTCGGGGGGCGAGTCGCTGCGGAAGCTGTACGAGCGGCTCTCGGATGACTATCGCGAGGGCATCCAGTGGCCGCAGACGTCGGTCTGGTTCTCCGACGAGCGCTGCGTGCCGGGCCCGAACGCCGAGAGCAATTACGCGCTGGCGGCGGGCGCGTTGCTGTCGCGCGTCCCGATCGCGAAGCGGAACGAGCACCGGCTGGCCGGCGAGCTCGACGCCGAGAGCGCCGCGCGCACGTACGAGCGCGATCTGCGCCGCCAATTCCCGGTGGCGGAGGAGGCGACATTCGACGTGTTGCTGCTGAACGTGGGCGAGGACGGCAGTGTGGCGTCGCTGTTCCCCGGGAGTGCGGCACTGGAGGAACGCGAGCGCTGGGTGCTCCCCGTGCGCGCGCCGGACACGGAGACGACGCCGGAGCGGATCACGTTGACGCTGCCCATTCTGAATCGAGCGCGGCAGGTGATAATGATCGCCGCGGGGCCGATGCGATCGACGGTCGCGCGGGCGGTGCTGGCCGGCGAGCCGGGGGCGCGGGGGTTACCGGCGGCGTTGGTGAGAGGGGTCGAGGGAACGGTGTGGCTGACGACCGCAAATCAATAGTACACCTGCGGTCCCTAGTCCCTAGTCCATAGTCCATAGGGAGAAAGTAGGAACAGGAGGGAGGTTCCTATCGCCTACTGTCTCCCTATGGACTGTGGACTACGGACTATGGACTATGGACTGCTTTTCACGGAGTCACGGCCGCCAGCTTGAGCTCCGCGAGCATCGCAGTGAACGCCGCCAAGTCGCCGTTCTCCAGGCCCTTCAGCTTTTCCCGCTGCGCTCCCATCTGCTTCACGAGATCGTCGTAGGATCCCATCATCCCCGCCGTCGGCGGATCATCCGACATCTGCGCCATCGCATTCAGCGTCAGCAATTGATTGTAGATCTTCACCGGATAGATCAACGTGATCTCGTCGACATGCGAATTCACCTCGACGAGCTCGGCGCGCACGGTTTCCAGCTTCGCGCGCAGCGCTTTTGCCGAGTCGGCCACCTTCGTCGCGTACGTCGCCGCCGACGTCTGCGTCACGCGCTCGTCGAGCTGGCGCTGGATGCTCTGAATGCGCTCCACGGTGGCGCTCAGCGTATCGATCGCATCGTGGATCTTCAGCAGGTACGCGAGCTGCGCGGCGTAGCCGGCGGGGCTCGTCTTCACGCGCGGGTCGCCGATGACGGTGAAGGCGCGCGTCACCGTGTCCTTGCCGGCGATGAGGCGCACGGCGTAGCGACCGGGCGCGGCGACCGGTCCATCGGTGAAGCCCTCGTCGAGCACGATGTCGGCGAGCTTCTTCGCGCCCGGATAGTGGAGATCCCAGTTGAAGCGGTTGGCGCCCGCGCGCGCGGACACCACGGAGTCGCCGGGAGAGTAGAACGCGCTGTCGCCGGCGATGCGCTCGCGGCGCGCCACCCGGGCCTTCGCTGCGCTGTCCACGCGCGCGCTGTCCGACTTGTTTTTTTCCTTGTCCTTTTCGCTCGTGAAGGAACGGATCTCCTTCCCCGCGGAGTCGAGCACGGTGAGCGTTAACGTCTCCGCGCCTTTCTTCTTGGGCGCGGTACGCAGCCAGTAGTCGAAGAGGAGCCCACTGCGCGGATTCGACGCGGCATTCTCGGGGCGGAAGAAGCCGCCGCTCTGATAGCGCAATGCCGGCGACGGCGCGAAGGCGAAGAGATCCGCCTTGCGCACCGAGTCCGCGAGCTGACGCAGCGGCGTGAT
>JAYUMO010000166.1:0-5536 GCA_043762555.1 Gemmatimonadaceae bacterium
ACCGAGCACCAGGCTCTCGCGCACGATCGTCGATTGTTGCTCGGTGTGGGCGGTGGCGTAGCCCTCGGCGGGGCTGGCACGGTCGGGGCGGCCAACGTAGCGGACGGGCATCGCATTCCCCACGGCGGCGCGCAGGCGCGGGGCGACGAAGGTCCAGGCGCCCATGTTCTTCGGCTCTTCCTGCGCCCACACGACGTCCTCCACGTTCGAGTATTGGTCGAGCAGATTCGCGATCGGCTCGTGCGGCCAGGGGTACAGCTCCTCGACGCGCACCACCGCGACCTCGGCGCTGCGCGGACCGGCGAGGAGGTCGTAGTAGATCTTGCCGGTGCACAACACGAGGCGCTTCACCTCGGCACGCGCGTTGAGCGTGGACGGATCGTCGATCACCGAGCGGAAGGCGCCGCTCGTGAGCTCGGCGAGATGCGATGCGGCGAGGGGCAGGCGCAGCAGACTCTTCGGCTGCATCAACACGAGTGGGCGGCGCGCGGCGAGCTTCGCCTGTCGCCGCAGCACGTGGAAATACTGTGCCGGGCTCGACGGGTAGGCGACGCGCAGGTTGTTCTCGGCGCAGAGCTGCAGGAACCGTTCGAGACGCGCGCTCGAGTGCTCGGGGCCCTGGCCCTCGTAGCCGTGCGGCAGCAAGAGCACGATCCCGGAGTCCTGCCCCCACTTCGCGTGGTCGCTGGCGATGAACTGATCGATCACGGGCTGCGCGACGTTCGCGAAATCGCCGAACTGCGCCTCCCACATCACGAGCGCGTCGGGGGCCGCTACACTGAAGCCGTACTCGAAGCCGAGGGGCGCCACCTCGGAGAGGGGCGAATTGTGGATCTCGAAGCGCCCCGGCGCGCCGGACACGTGCTGCAGCGGCGCGTAGGTGGTGCCGCTCTCGTGATCGTGTAGCACCGCCTGCCGGTGCGAAAAGGTGCCGCGCTCCACATCCTGCCCGGTGAGGCGCACGTTCACGCCGTCGGCGAGCAGCGACGCGATCGCGAGCGCTTCGGCGTGTCCCCAGTCGATCTCACCGTTCTCGGCGAGCGCGGTGCGGCGGCGCTCGAGCTGCTTCGCCAGCTTCGGCAGCGGATGGAAGTCCGACGGCCAGGTGAGCATGCGCTCGTTGAGCGCCACCAACTGCTCGGCCTTCACGCCGCTGTCGATACTCGCTAACGCCTGCGACGCGCGGTGCTCCGCCGGCGCGCGAACCTCCTCGCCCGTGGCGCGCATCTGCTCGTGCAGCCGCTCGAAGTGCTGCTGCACCTTCTGGTCCAGCGCCTTCACCGCGGCGTCATCCAGCACTCCCTCCGCCACCAGCCGCGCCCCCCACACCTCGCGTGCCGTGGGGTGCGTCTTGATGAGCGTGGTGCGCTGCGGCTGCGTGTACATCGGCTCGTCCGCCTCGTTGTGCCCCCAACGGCGGTAGCCGACGAGATCGATCAGGAAATCCTTCTTGAAGCGTGCCCGGTACTCGAGCGCCATCCACATCACCACGATGCACGACTCGGCGTCGTCCGCGTTCACGTGGACGATCGGCACCTCGAAGCCCTTCGCGAGGTCGCTCGCATAGTAGGTGGATCGACCGTCGCGCGGGTCGGTGGTGAAGCCGACCTGATTGTTGACGATCACGTGCAGCGTGCCACCGGTGCGGTAGCCGCGCAGGTTCGACAGGTTGAGCGTCTCGGCGACCACCCCTTCGCCGGGGAAGGCCGCGTCGCCGTGCACGAGCACCGGGAGCACACGCGACTCGTCGCTCCCGTCGGCCGCGCGCTGGAGCGCGCGCGCGGCGCCCTCGAGCACCGGGTTCACGAATTCCAGGTGGCTGGGGTTCGGCACGAGCGTGAGCGCGATCTCGCCGCCGGCCGCGAGCGCGCGCACGCTGCGCGCGCCCAGATGGTACTTCACGTCGCCGGTATCGCTCGCCGCGTTGGCGCCGTGCTTGCCGTCGAACTCGGCGAAGATCGCGGCGGCCGGCTTCTCCAGCACGTGCGCGAGCACGTTGATCCGCCCGCGGTGCGCCATGCCGATCACGACCTCGCGCGCGCCATTCCGCGCGGCGGCGTCGATGGCCGCGTCCAACATCGGGACGAGCGCGTCGCTCCCCTCGATGGAGAAGCGCTTGTACCCTTGGTAGGCGCGGCCGAGGAAGCGCTCGAGCCCGTCCACTTCGGTGAGGCGGCGGAGCAGCGCTTTCTTCTCCTCCGCGCTGAGCGTGCGGCGCATGGCGCCGCCTTCGGTCTGCTCACGGAACCAGGCGCGCTCGGTTTCGTCCTCGATGTGCTCGAATTCGAATCCGATGCGCGAGGCGTACAGTCCGCGCAGGTGCGCGACGACGTCGGCGGCGGTGCGATGGTCGCCGAACCCGAGCGCCGCGCCCGGAATGAGCGCGAGATCGGCGTCGCTGATCCCGTGGAATTCGGGGGTGAGCTCCGCCGCGCCAGCCGGCTCGGCGCCGAGCGGGTCGAGCGGCACCGCGAGATGGCCGTACTGGCGTACGGCGCTCACGAGCAGCGCGGCGCCGGCCACTTTGCGCAGGAAGGCGGCGTCCATCGGCGCGGCCGCACTCGTCGACGCACCCGCGCCGCCGAGTCGCTGCGCCATCGCGAAGAACTGCCGCCACGAATCATCCACCGACGCCGGGTCGCGAAGCCACAGCTCGTACGTCTCCGCGACGTACCCGTCGTTGAACACCGAAGTGATGGGGCGCGAGGCCATGACCGTAATCTAACGGGAGGGGGAACGGCTGTTCGAGTTCCGCCGCCGTGGCGGCGTGCAACGGCAACAGGAGCGGGACCGCGGATCAACGCGGATCAACTGCACGGATCTCTCCGAGCGCGGTAGGGCCCTCCGACGGGCAGCTTCAAGGGTGTGTTGATGTTGTTCAAACAAGAACATTCAACGCTTGACGCGCCTCGCGGACGCTCTGATGCGCAGGGAGAGATCCGAGTAGTTCATCCGCGCAATCCGCGGCGCAGCGCCTCTGTCGTTAGGTGCGCGGCACGCCGAGCACGGGATCCGTCCAGCGCACGGGAATGCGGAGCGTGAACACGCTCCCCTCCCCCACCGCGGATTCCATGGTAAGCCCCCCGCCGAGCAGGGTCGCCAGGCGCTGGCAGATATAGAGTCCCAGCCCGGTGCCGCCGAAGCGGCGCGTCACTCCGGAATCGAGCTGCGTGAAGGGCTGGAAGAGGCGCGGCACGTTCTCGGGGGCGATGCCGATGCCGGTGTCGCGCACCGAGAAGCGGACGTGATCGTCGTCGGGCGCCGCCTCGATCTCCACGCGGCCGCTGTCGGTGAACTTGATCGCGTTCGCGCCGAGGTTCACGAGGATGCGCCGCACCATCTCGCCGTCGGTGTGCATCGCGAGGGGCGCGGCCGGCTCCGCCACGCGGAGCGCGAGCCCCTTGTCGAGCGCGAGCGGCTCGAGCACCGCCACCGCCGCGCTCACCACTTCGCGCACCGAGGTATCGGCCGGACGCACGAGCTCGCGCCCCGCCTCGAGCCGCGCCACCGTGAGCACCTCATCGATGAGCAGCGTGAGCAGGTCGGTGCTGGTGCGCATGCGCTCGATCGCGCTCTGCTGCTGCTCGGTGAGCGGCCCGAACACCTCGTCGGCGAGCAGCTCCTCGTAGCCGGTGAGCGCGGTGAGCGGCGTGCGCAGCTCGTGGGAGATGACGGCCATGAACTCGTTCTTCGAGCGATTCGCCTCGCGCACTTCCTCCAACAGCCGCGTCTTCCAGAGCGCGATGGCCGCGTGATCGGCGATCGCGCGCAGCCGCCGCTCCTCGCGGTCGGTGAAGACGGCCGTGCGCGACATGCGCTGGAGGATGAGCACGCCGAGCACGTCGCCGTGGGCGATGAGCGGCGCGCCGAGCGCGACCGCGGGCTCGAAGCCCGGCTGGCCCGGGAAGACGTGGCCGTACTCGCCGCGGTAGTCATCGGTGCGCACGAGCGCGCGCGCCGCGACCACTCGTCCAGTGAGCGAATCGGCGAGCGGGAAGCGGACGTCGCGCAATGCGTCGCCGAGCCCAGCGCCGGCGACGAGGTGCACCATCTCGCCGTGGATCTCGCCGACGTTCGCGCCGGCGGCGTCGCAGATGATCATGGCGCGGGCGCAGAGCACCTGCAGCAGCGCGCCGACATCCACCTCCTGCGCCAGCAGGCGCGCCACGTCGCTGAGCGCGGCATTCTCCTCGCTGCGCTCGGCGAGCGCGCGTTCGGCCCAGCTCGCCGCGGAGACCTCGGACACGCGCACGCAGACCCCGCCCCCCTCCATGGCGGTGACGGTCAGCTCGAAGGCGCCATGTCCCGCGGCGTCGAACGCATCCGCGCGAAAGGAGCGTCGGAGTCCGTCCGCGGCGGTGGCGTGGACGAGCGAGCGCTCGTACTCGCGGGCGAGCGGCGGCAGGGCGTCCCAGAGCTCGCGCCCCCGCCAGCCGCCGGGCTCGCCACCGCGCAGCCGCGCGAAGGCGCGATTCGCGAAGACGATCCGCCAGCTCGCGTCCGCGGCGACGTAGGCGTCGTCGAGGGCATCGAGTGCGGCGATCGCCACCGCGGCGGCGCCGGTCGTCTGCATGAGAAGGGAGGCCGAAAGTCCCATGTTATAACTTGAACCAGACGGTCGTCTTCTGGGATGCCGAGGGGCGGGCTTTGTATGGGAAATCCCTCATGTTGCACGGTCGCAATACACCAAGCCGATTGCAAAGTGCAGTATGGCTGGGTGTGGGAAGTCGCAAGTATCGGTTGTAAAGTGTTATATGGCAACGAGTTAAGAACGTATTGCCGCATGGCACCGCACTTGCTTTAGAAAGGGACTGACAGCCACTAGTCACTACACGAGCCGCGGGCGGGATAGCACGCGGTCAACCTGCTCCAGGAGAATCACGCCATGCGTCTCACCACGAAGAAGGGCTTCACGCTGATCGAGCTTCTGATCGTCGTGGTCATCATCGGCATTCTGGCCGCGATTGCGATCCCGAAGTTCGCGAACACGAAGGAGAAGGCCTATGTCGCGAGTATGAAGTCCGACCTCCGCAACATGGCGACCGCGCAGGAGGCGTACTTCGCCGACAACCAGACGTACACCACGAGTCTGCCGAACATGAACTTCACGGCCTCGGCGTCGGTGGTCGCGACGGTGACGGACGCGAAGGGCACCGGCTGGGCCGCGAACACAACGCACCCGGCCACCGCGAAGACTTGCCGCGTGGGTTTCGGCGCCGACTCGATCGCGGGCGTGGGCGACGGGGTCATTCAGTGCAAGTAGTCATTCTCGCCTCGGCGTGAGCTTGCGGGCCCGGCGAAAGCCGGGCCCGTATTGCATCGAACAACGACAAGGGCGCTGCGCCGCGGATCTACGCGGATGAACTGCGCGGATCGCTCCGAGTGCGGGAGGGGCCTCCGAGAGGTAGCCTCAGCCGTGTGTTCTGTTGTTAAGAACAAAAACACTCAGAAGCTGAGGCGCCTCCGGAGCGCTCTGATGCGTTCCGCGAAACCCGTGCGGTTGATCCGCGTTTATCCGCGTTCTCGTTGATCCGCG
>JAYUMO010000167.1:0-3312 GCA_043762555.1 Gemmatimonadaceae bacterium
CGAATGCGTGAGGAAGCGCTGCGGCTGGAAGCCCGTGGGCACCTCCGGCAGCAGCTGCATGAGCGTGAGCAGATTGCGCTGCACGTACCAGGGGGTGTCGTCCATCTCCAGCCGCCGCACGACCATTGGGCCGGCGTCGGAACCGAACTTCGCGAGCAGATCGAGGAGCTTGCGGCGCATCGTGCGCGTCTCGCTCGTCTCGAGCCCTTCCAGCAGGAGCTCGACCACGTCGAGGCCCATGCGCGACGTGATACGCTCGAGCAGCCCCGGATCGATCTGCTCCTCACGCAGCAGGTGCCGCAGGTTGTCGGGGGTGGCGACGAGCGGCCAGAGCGCCTCGGCCACCTTGCTCCGGTCGGGGGCGCGGTCGAGGAGATCGAGCAGCATCGCGATGCCGCCGTGCGAGATCAGCTGGTTCACCGCGAGCCACACCGGCGCGCCGAGCGTGTCCGTCTCGAGCGAGGTCGCCACGAGGCGCTTCGGCTCGCACGGGTGCTGGCGCTGCAGCATCAGCGTGAACACGCGGCGCTGCGCCATCCGGTCGAGCGCGTCCTGGTAGCTCTCGGGGTTCAAGCGGCGCGGATCCCAGTCGTCGGCGAGCGCTTCGACCTGGTCCTTGAGCGCGCGACTCGCGCCGGCGCGCATCACAGCGCCCCCCTTCTCCGCCTGGAGCGCGAGCTTGCCGATGAGCCGGAGCATGTTGTGCGAGATCGTCTGCTTGGACGCCTTGGACGCCGCCTCGACGAGCACGAGCACTGCTTCGGCGGCCAGCGTCTGCGACGCATCGAGCACGAAGCGCTTCCGCTTCTCGACGTCGCCGCCCATCTCCATCAGCTTCTCGAGCACGTCCGGCTGCAGCGACTTGAGCAGATCGGTCATCTTCCCGGCGGTCTCGGCCGCCTCCTCCCCCGCCCCGCCCTTCAGGGCCTCGGTGATCGCCATCAGCGCGTTGACGACGGTCTCGTCGTAGCCCGGATCGCCCCGCCGCTCGTTCAGCTTGCTCGCGAGCACGCGCGGATCGAGCAGTGAGAGGTCCGGTTCCCCGTCGCCGAACATCAGCGCCGCGCGGGCCAGCGCGAGCCAGATGAGCTTCGCCCCCGCCTTCTTCTGCTCGTCGTCGGTGAGGCCGCTCTCCTCGCCCATCAACTCGAGCTTGTCGAAGGTGAGCGAGGTGAGGGAGATGTGCGGCCAGCGCTCGGTCTGCGCGGCGAGCGCGATCGTCGGGCCCTCGTGCTCTTCGACCGACGAGGCCAGGAGAAAGTCGGCCAGCTCGTCGCGCAGCAGTTCGGGGTTGATCGTGATCGAGCCGATACGATGCCGGTGGAAGCGCATCGCGAGCTCTTTCATGAGCGGGTTCGCGGGATCGGTGGCGACGTTCTCGACCACCACTTGGTTCCGCGCGATGCCGAGCGCGACCGGCTTGTTGCCGACCATCGCATTGTCGAGCCGTTTCATCACGCGCTCGACGGCGGCCGCGAGTTGCGGATGCCCGCCCGGATAGATGGCGTGCTTCTGCACCGCGACCGCGAAGTCGAGGAGAAAATCGGCGATGCGCTTATCGAGTCCACCGGACGCGGACGAGGCCGTGGTGGAGACGCCGGATGGGGGCGTGGCGGTGGGGTAGCTCACCGGATCGAACGCACGGGGGCGTGAGGGGGCATCGGTTGCATGCATCGCAAGGACAGCGGGACACGAAAAAGGCAACCGCCCATTGCGACGCGGTCCGCCCTTTTGTCCGGCGCCCCTCGCGCGGAGGGCGGGCACCGAACCCGCAGAGTATACGGCGCACCGGTGCGAGGGGGCAATGGCGGGTGCCGGCGCGGGGGAGCAGCGCGGGCGTGGTAGCGGGATCCGCGTCCCAACCTGCGACGTATGTCACTGGTGGGTGACATTATCTTGTCAAGTCACCTGCCCGTGACTTATACTGATCTCATGCCTCGCGACCGCCACGCCACGCGCGCCCGGCTCCTCGCCGCCGCCGAGCAGCTCATTGCGCGCGACGGCGTCGCCGCGGCCCGCATCACCGCGATCGCCGATCTCGCCGGCGTGGACAAGGTGCTCATCTACCGCTACTTCGGCGGGCGTGCGCAGCTCCTGCGCGCGCTCGTGAGCGAGCGACGGCTCTGGCCCAGCGGCGACGAAAACAAACAGGAACTCGATCCGGCGCGCGATGCGACCGGCTCCCTCGCCGGCGATCTTACCGCCATGCTCCTGGCCACCGCGCGGCACCTGCGCGCGCACCCGCTCTCCCGCCGCGCCGCCGTGTGGGAGCTCGGCGAGCACGATGAGTTCGCGCGGGAGTTCGCCGCCGCGCGCGACGAGCGCACCCGCGCGATCATCGCGACGCTCCGCGCGCGCCACCAAGAACGATTGCCGCGCTTCGTCGATCTCGAGGCGGTCGTCGCCCTCCTCACCGCCGCCGTCACCCAACTCGCCCTCCGCAGCGGCGCCGGCTCGACCTTCGCCGGCCTCGACCTGCGACGCGCCGAGGATTGGCGGCGGGTGGAGCGCGCGCTCGCGAACAGCGTGCACGCCTTACTCGGCGGAACCGATGGGTAGTCACCGCACGGTGACTTACGCCATCAGAACCCGTGGCGGATCGTCGCCATGATCGCCCGCGGCTGTCCTGGACTCACGTATCCGCTCGCCTGCACTTCCACGTAGCGCGTGTCGAGGATGTTCTGCACGCCGATCGCCGCGGACCATTCACCGGACAGCGGCACGACCGCCCGCAGGTTCACCAACGTGTACGACGAGGTGCGCACGTCCGGCTGATTCACCGGCGTCCACGGCCCGGTGTACGCCGCCCCGAGCGAGCCCGCGATCAGCCCCTCCTGAAGATCAAAATCGAAGCCGCCCTGCACGGTCGCGTCCGCCACCTGGTACACCGGCACCCCCGCGAGATCCGCACCGCTCCCGGTGACCAGGTGCACGTAGTGCGCATCGTTCACCGTCGCGTGCGCGAAGAGCGAGAGCCACCCGTCAGTCCAACGCGTCCGTCCAGCTCCAGCCCTTGCTGGCGCGTCGTGCCCCCCGCGCTCGGCTGCAGTGTGATCGGGTCCACCGTCTGCTGGTTGTGGACGTCGATCAGGAAGAACGCGATCGATCCTTCGGCGCGCCGCGCCGAGTAGTGCACCCCCAGCTCGGTGGCATCCTCGAGCGCCGGCGGCAGGCTCGGCGTCACGATCACGCCGTCGGACGAACGGAATCCGCCGTTGTACGAGACGTACACGGACAGCGGATCGCTGATCCGGTAGAGCGCGCTCAACTTCGGCGTCGCCACCAGGCGATCGGCCGCCGCCGCCGGCCCGC
>JAYUMO010000168.1:0-10247 GCA_043762555.1 Gemmatimonadaceae bacterium
GGTGCGGACCGGCTCCGCAACGAGGTGGAGCTGATGCTCGGCCTGCGCCTGGGACAGATGTACAAGAACGTCCCCGCGCATCACGGGGTGGATCTCCAGCGCGTGAACCCGGCGCGCGCGGCGCGCACGACGGCGGAGGGCGACCCCCCCGGCGAAGACCCCGGCCGCTGGACGCCGCCGGTGCTCGCCACGGTCGCCGCCACGGGCGAGGGCGTGGACGAGGTGGCGGCGGCGCTCGAGCGGCATTTCGACTATCTTGAGCGGAGCGGCGCGTTGCGGGACCGTCGGCGTCAGCGGCTGCGCGAGCGCGTCGTGGAGTCGGCGGAGCGGCAGTTGCGCGCACGGCTCTGGGAGGACCGCGCGGTCACGGAGTGGTTGGACTCGCAACTCGATGCGCTCGAAGCCGGCACGCTCACGCCATTCGCCGTCGCGCGAACGTTGCTCGCCCGCAACGCCGCGCGTCTGGCCGATGGTCCGACCACGAGGGAGCCGAGAAAAAGATGACGACGACGCGTCCGCCGGTGGGGCTCGAAACGGGATCGGAGCGCGAGCTCGCGCGCCTGCGCGCCGAGGTGAAAGCGTGGCGCGAGCAGTACGAGCGCGGCGCCCTGCGCGACATCGCCTTCAATAATTCCGCCGGTCCGATCGCGCCGCTCTACACGGGCGCCGACGGCGCCGCCGCGAATGCGGAGTCGCTCGGCGTCCCGGGCGCCTACCCGTTCACGCGCGGCATCCACCCCACGGGTTATCGCGGGAAACTCTGGACGATGCGGCAATTCGCCGGCTTCGGGAGCGCGGCGGACACGAACGCTCGCTACAAGTTCCTGCTCGAGCACGGCCAGACCGGACTCTCGGTGGCCTTCGATTTCCCGACGCTCATGGGTTACGACTCCGACCATGCGCGTTCCGAGGGCGAGGTGGGGAAGTGCGGCGTCGCGATCTCGAGCCTGGCCGACATGGAGACGCTCTTCGACGGGATCCCGCTCGACCAGGTGTCGACGTCGATGACGATCAACGGTCCGGCGATCATCCTCTACTGTTTCTATATCGCCGCCGCCGAGACGCGGGGGGTCCCGTCGCGCAAGCTGCGCGGCACGATCCAGAACGACATCCTGAAGGAATACATGGCGCAGCACGCGTGGGTGTACCCGATCGAGCCCGCGCTGCGCCTGATCGTGGATGGGTTCGAATGGAGCGCCACGCACGCGCCGCTCTGGAACACGATCTCCATCTCCGGCTACCACATCCGCGAGGCGGGGGCGACGGCGGTGCAGGAGCTGGCGTTCACTCTCGCCGACGGCTTCACGTACGTGGAGCGCGGCATCGCGCGCGGGCTCGCCGTGGATGAGTTCGCGCCGCGCCTCTCCTTCTTCTGGGACATCCACAACGATTTCTTCGAGGAGATCGCGAAGCTCCGCGCCGCGCGGCGCATCTGGGCGCGTCACATGAAGGAGCGCTACGGGGCGCGCGATGCGCGCTCGTGGATGATGCGCTTCCACTCGCAGACCGCCGGCGTCACGCTCACCGCCCAACAGCCGATGAACAACATCGTGCGCGTCGCCTACCAAGCGCTCGCCGCGGTGCTCGGCGGCACGCAGTCGCTGCACACGAATTCCATGGACGAGACGCTGGCGCTCCCCACCGAGCACTCGGTGCAGGTGGCGCTGCGCACGCAGCAGATCCTCGCGTACGAGACCGGCGTGCCGGACGTCCTTGATCCGCTCGGCGGATCGTACTACGTGGAGTCGCTCACCGACCGGATGGAGACCGAGGCGGAGGCGCTCTTCGCGGAGATCGAGCAGCAGGGCGGCGTGGTGCGGGCGCTCGAGATCGGATGGCTGCAGCGCAAGATCTCCGAGAGCGCCGCGCGGCAGCAGTGGGAGGTGGAGCAGCATCGGCGCGTGATCGTCGGCGTGAACGAGTTCGTGACCGAAGAGGACGCACTCACGATCCCGCTGCTCAAGATCGGCGAGCACACCGAGCTCGAACAACGCGACCGGATGAAGCGGATGCGGGAGTCGCGGGACAACGATCTGTGCACACGCCGGTTGGACGCGCTGCGCACGGCCGCGCGGACCACCGAGAATTTGGTGCCCCACATCCTCGACTGCGCCCGGGTGTATTGCACCCTGTACGAGATCCGGGCCGCGATGGAGGACGTGTTCGGCGCCTATCGCGAGCCCGTGTTCTTCTAGGGCGCGGAGGTCGCTAGACTTAGTTTTGGTTAGCGCGTTGCGCCCCCCATTCCCACTCTGCCCAAGAACGTGATGCCGCGTCCCATTCGTGTCCTGATCGCCAAGCCCGGCCTCGACGGTCACGACCGGGGCGCCAAGGTGGTGGCCGCCGCGCTCCGCGACGCCGGCATGGAGGTCATCTACACCGGCCTGCACCAGACGCCGGAGATGATCGCGAACGCCGCGGTCCAGGAGGATGTGGACGTCGTCGGCCTGTCCATCCTCAGCGGCGCGCACATGACGCTCTTCCCGCGCGTGCTCGAGCTGCTGCGCGCGGCGGGGCGCGACGACATCCTGATCACCGGCGGCGGCATCCTTCCGGCGGAGGATATCGACGAGCTCCAGCGCCGCGGCATCGGGAGGCTCTTCGGTCCCGGCACGCCGACCTCCGATCTCGCGGAGTACATCCGCGCGTGGTTCACCGAGCGGCAGCGGCAGGACGCGTGACGTCCAGGCTCCGCGCGCTCTCCGACGAGGTCCGCGCGCTCGAGTCCCGGCTGCGGCAGGGCGGCGGCGAGGAACGGATCGCCCGCCAGCATGCCCAGGGCAAGCTCACCGCGCGCGAGCGCGTCGCGGCGCTCGGCGATCCCGACACGCGCTTCCTCGAGACGGGGCTGCTGGTCGCCTACGACCAGTACGACGGCCAGGCGCCCGGCGCCGGCGTCGTCACCGGCATTAGTCTAGTGCACGGCCGCGAGGTGGTGGTCGTCGCGAACGATGCCACGGTGAAGGCCGGCTCCTGGTGGCCCGAGACGATCCGCAAGATCCTCCGCGCGCAGGAGATCGCGATGCGGTGCCGCATCCCGATCGTGTATCTCGTCGATTCCGCCGGCGTGAACCTGCCGTATCAAGGCGGCGTCTTTCCCGGCCAGTACGGCGCGAGCCGGATCTTCTACTACAACTCGCTCATGCGGCGCTATCTGCGCATCCCGCAATTCGCCGCGGTGATGGGGCAATGCGTCGCGGGGGGCGCGTACCTCCCGGCCCTTTCCGACGTGCTCCTGATGGTCGAGGGGACGTCCTTCATGGGGCTCGGCGGCCCGAATCTGGTGAAGGGGGCCACCGGTCAGGTGGTGGACGCCGAGTCGCTCGGAGGCGCGGTCACGCACACCGAGCTGTCGGCGGTGGCGCACTACCGCGACAAGGATGACGCGAGCTGCCTTGCCCATGTGCGCGCGCTCATCGAGCGGTTGCCCGCGCCCGTGCGCCGACCCGCGCGTGCGTCGCGCCCACCGGCCACCGCGCCGGCCACGCTGTACGAGGTGCTGCCGTCCGACCACCGCATGTCGTACGACATGCACGCGGTACTGCGCGGGGTCGTCGATGGCGGCGCGCTGGATGAATTCCAGCAGGATCACGCGCGCGAGATCATCTGCGGCGACGCGGCGATCGAGGGGATCGGGGTGGGCGTGATCGCGAACCAGCGCGGCCTGATCAAGACGCCGTCCGGCGAGCAGCCGCGCTTCGGCGGGATCGTCTACGCGGAGAGCGCCGAGAAAGTGGCGTACTTCATCGACCGCTGCGACCGGCAGGGACTGCCGATCCTCTTCGTGCAGGATGTCTCCGGCTTCATGGTGGGCCCCGACGCCGAACGGAACGGCATCATTCGGGCCGGCGCGCGTTTCGTGGAAGCGATGGCCACCGCCGCCGTGCCGAAGCTCGTCCTCACGGTGAATCACGCTTCCGGCGCCGGCTACTACGCGATGGCGGGGCAGGGATTCGACCCCGACTTCATCTTCTCCTGGCCCACCGGGCGCATGGGCGTGATGGAGGGCGAGTCCGCCGTGCAAGCGGTGCACGGCCCCGCGCTCGATGAGGCGAAGAGCCGCGGCACGAAGGCCGGCGCCGACGTGGATTCCGCCGCGACGGCGATGCGCGCCGACTACGACAACCAGTTGGACGCGCGCTACGCCGCCGCCCGCGGCTACGTGGACGCCATCATCCATCCCGAGGAGACGCGCGACGTGCTCGCGCTGGCGCTGCGGGCGTCGTTGCAGAACCCGGGGCCGCACCTCGGCGCATTCGTCCTCCCGCCGCACTTGCTCGAGCACGCGTGAGCCGCACCGTGCGGGTGGCGGCGGGACAGGGCTTCTGGGGCGATTGGCTCGACGCGCCGCGCCGGCAAGTGGAGGGCGGTCCGATCGACTACCTCATGCTCGACTATCTGGCCGAGGTGACGATGTCGATCCTGCAGAAGCAGAAGGAGCGGGATCCGCAGATGGGCTACGCCCGCGACTTCATCGGTGCGATGGAGAGCGTGTTTACCGGCGTGGCGGAGCGCGGGGTGAAGGTGATCGCGAATGCCGGCGGTGTGAATCCCGCGGCCTGCGCGACCGCGGTGCGCGACGCGGCGCGGAAGGCGGGGATCACGGGCAAGCTGACGCTCGGCGTCGTGACCGGCGATGATCTCCTGCCGCGGCTCGACGAGCTCCTCGCCGGCGGCCACCCGCTCAAGAACATGGAGAGCGCGGAGCCGCTCGCCGCGGTTCGGGACCGCGTGCTCTCGGCGAACGCGTATCTGGGCTCCACGCCCATCGTGGAGGCGCTCGCGAAAGGGGCGAACGTCGTCATCACCGGTCGCTCCACCGACACCGCGCTCACGATGGCGCCGCTGCGCCACGAATTCGGCTGGCAGGGCGACGACTGGGACCGGCTCGCCGCCGGGATCGTCGCCGGCCACATCATCGAATGCGGCGCGCAGAGCTCGGGCGGCAACTGCCTGCGCGATTGGCGGAGCATTCCCGATCTCGCCAACGTCGGCTATCCGATCGTGGAGGGCGCGGCGGATGGGACGTTCGTCGTCGCCAAACACCCCGGCACCGGTGGGCGCATCGATGTCGCGGGGATCACCGAGCAGCTCGTGTACGAGATGGGTGATCCGCATGCGTACATCACCCCCGACGTGATCGCCGACTTCACCACGATCCGTGTGGAAGCGGTGGGGAAGGATCGCGTGCGCGTGTTCGGCATCGCCGGGCGCGCGCCGACGGACTCACTCAAGGTCTCGATCGCCTATCGCGCGGGCTTCAAGGCGGTGGGGACGCTCGTCTACGCCTGGCCCGACGCGCTGGACAAGGCGGCGCTCGCGGACCGCGTGCTCCGCGAACGCCTCGACCGGCTCGGTCTTCGCTTCGAGGAGATTCGCAGCGAGTTCGTGGGCGCTTCGGCCACGCACGGCGCGCTCGCGGGGCGCACGGCGGACCACCCGGAGGTGCAGCTGCGCGTCGGCGTGCGCGCCGAGGATCGGCGCACGGTGGAGCGCTTCACCCGCGAGATCGCGCCATTGGTGCTCAACGGGCCGCCGAGCGTGACCGGGTTCGCGGGCGGCCGGCCGAAGGTGGAAGATGTGGTCGCGTATTGGCCGGCGCTCATCGACAAGCGCGTCGTCACGCCGCATGTGAGCGTGGAGGCCGCGTGAAGATCCGGCTGCTCGACCTCGCGCACGCCCGCTCGGGGGACAAGGGCGACACGGCGAACGTGGGCGTCATCGCGCTCAGGCCCGAATGGTATCCGGTGCTCGAGCGCCACGTCACGGCGGCGGTCGTGACAAAGCATTTCGGCCGGGAGATCACCGGCCCGGTGGATCGCTTCGAGCTCCCGAATCTGGGCGCGCTCAACTTCCTGCTCCACGGCGCGCTCGGCGGCGGAGGGACGGTGTCGCTCAAGCTCGACGCGCAGGGCAAGGTCTTCTCCACCGCGCTGCTCCGGCTCGTGCTCGATGTGCCGGACGACGTCGCGCGTCAGCTCGCACTCCCGGAGGCCCCGCGATGACCCGCGTGCGCACGGCGGCCGGCAACGGGGTGGCGCGGATCACGCTCGCGCGCGCCGAGAAGAAGAACGCGCTCGACAGTGAGATGGTGTCCGCGCTGCGCGACGCGGTGCGCGCCGCGGGCGCGGATCCGTCCGTGCGAGTAGTGCTCCTCGGCGCGGACGGTCCGGACTTCTGCGCCGGCGCCGATCTCGAGGCGCTCGCGGCGATGCTCGACGCGGGCGCCGACGCACACCGGCGCGATGCGGAATCGCTCGGCCAGCTCTTCATCGCGCTGCGGGAGACGCCGAAGCCCGTCGTCGCCGCCGTCCGGGGCCGCGCCCTCGCCGGCGGGGCGGGGCTCGCCACCGCGTGCGACATCGTGGTCGCGCACGAAGAAGCACGCTTCGGGTACCCGGAGGTGAAGGTCGGATTCGTGCCGGCGATGGTGATGACGATGCTTCGGCGCGCCGTGGGAGAGAAGCGCGCCTTCGATCTCGTCGCCACGGGGCGCCAGATCGGCGCGCGGGAGGCGCTCGAGATGGGGCTCATCAGCCGCGTGCTCCCGGCGGCGACCTTCGAGGCCGACGTGGAGCGCGCCGTCGCGGAGCTCGCGGCGACGCCGCCGAACGCGCTCCGCCTCACGAAGCGGCTCTTCCACGCCCTCGACACGCGCGCCTTCGACGCGGGCATCGCGCTCGGCGCGCAGACGAACGTGGAAGCGCGCGGCACCGCCGAATTCCGCGACGGGGTGAAGCGCTTCACCGACGGCAAGCCAGGATCATGAAGCCGATCGATTCGGCCAAACTCGCGCTGCTGGTCGCCGCGATCGCCGTCTGGATGGTCGGCTACCGCACGCAAAATCGGGCCTTGATGCCGGTGGCGGTGGGGCTCATCCTGGTCGCGTTGTTGTTGCGCTTCGTGCAGCCGCGTCCGCCCGCCCCGCCCGAACCATGAGCGCGCTCCGCGTTCCCGAGCTGCTCGCCCCAGCGGGATCGCTCGACGCGGTGCGCGCCGCGGTCGCCAATGGCGCCGACGCGGTGTATCTGGGCGCCGAGCGGTTCAATGCGCGCGACGAAGGGGCGCAGCTCACGCTGGACGAAGTGGCGGCGGCCTGCCGGATCGCCCATGAGCGCGGGGCCCGCATCTACCTCACGCTCAACACGCTGCTCAAGCCCTCGGAGCTGGAGGACGCGCTCGCCCTGCTCGGCGAGTGCATCGACCGCGGGATCGACGCCGCGCTGGTGCAGGACGTCGGCGCCGTCCGCCTCATCCAGGGCGTCTACCCCGGCTTCGCGATCCACGGCTCCACCCAGATGGCGGTGCACGACGCGAGCGGCGCCCGCTTCGCGCGCGATCTCGGCGTCCAGCGCGTGGTGCTCGCGCGGGAGAACACACTCGACGACGTGCGCGACATCCACGCGCGGGTGCCCGAGCTGGAGCTCGAGACCTTCGTTCACGGGGCGCTCTGCATCTCCTACTCCGGCCAATGCTTCATGTCGGGGATGATCTCGGAGCGCAGCGCGAATCGCGGCTCCTGCGCGCAGTCGTGCCGCAAGGGCTACGCGCTCACCGATGCGCACACGGGTGACGTGCTGGACGAGGGATTCCTCATCTCGGCGAAGGACCTCGGCGCCGCCGAGCACCTCGCCGAGCTCGCCGAGATCGGCGTGAGCACGCTCAAGATCGAGGGGCGGAAGAAGAAGCCGGAGTACGTGGCGACGGTCACGCGCAGCTACCGCGAGCTCCTGCAACGCGTGGCGCGCGGCGAGCGCGTGCTGCCGGCGGCCGCCGATCACCCGGATCTCGTGCAGATCTTCAGTCGCGGATTCACGGGCGGGATGTTCGGCGGACGGGTGGGGCGGGACTACATCACGCGGCAGCAGCCGGACAACCGCGGCGTCTGGCTCGGCAAGGTCGCCACCGCCGCCGGCGGCGAGCTCATCATAGAGGTCTCATCGCCGGTCGTGCCGGGCGACGGACTCGGATTCGAGCCGCCGGAGGGCACCAACGGCCGCTCGGTGGGCTTCACCGTCCCCCGCGTGCGCACGATCGAGGTGAAGGGCGGCGTCACGCGCCAGGCGATCCCGGCCAAGGAGCAGGTGCCCGCGGGCTGGCGGGTGTATCGCACCTCGCAACCGGCGCTCACCGACCGCGCGCGCGCGAGCTACGCCGCCGTCGCCGTGCCCGCCGGGCGCGTCACGCGGCTGGATGTGCGCGCGATCGGCGCCGCGGGCGCGCCGCTCACGCTCCTCTTCACCGCCGGCCAGGATGTGGTGAAGACGCAGAGCGCCGTCACGCTCGCGCCCGCCGCCAAGCGCGCGCTCGACCAGGCGCAGCTGCGCGAGCAGCTCGGCCGCCTCGGCGGCACCGTCTTCGCCCTGGGAGCGGTGGACGACAGCGCGCTGGCGCCCGGGTTGTTCCTGCCTGTCTCGGAGCTGAACTCGTTGAGACAGGAAGCGGTCGCGCGACTTGTCGAGCTCCGCGAAGGATCCTCTGACGCGCGTGCGGCGGATCGGCGCGATCGCATCGCGCGCGCGGTCGCGACGCTCGACGCCGGGCCGAAGCGCGCCGACCCTGAGCGCGTGGTCCTCTCCGCCGAGGTCTACACCGCCGATGCGGCGCGAATCGCGGCCGACGCGGGCGCCACGGAGATCGTCTTCGACCCCTTCCTGCGGCACCCGACGCCTTCGGCCGCTCGCGTGATGGCGCTCGCCGAGGAGCTCAAGCCGCGCGGCGTCGCGCTGCGCCTGCGCACGCCGAGCATCGTGCGCCCCGAGGAGCTCGCGTCGCTCACGAAGTGGCTCGCGCTGGACCTCCCGATCCTTTCGGGCCACGCCGGGCTCGTCGCGGAATTCGCGGCGGCCGGGCGCGATGTGGCAGCCGACTATGCGGTGAACGTCTTCAATCAGCACACCGCCGCGGAATTCTTCCGGCGCGGCGTGAAGCGCATTGCGCTCTCGATCGAGCTCACCGGCGACGAGATCACCGCCGTCACCGCGCCGTGGGAAGGCGCCGGCTTCGAGGTGATCGCGTACGGCCGGCCGGAGGGGATGACGATCGAGCACTGCGTGCTCTCGGCGGCGTTCGACCGCGTGGCGACCACCTGCCGTGATCTCTGCGTGCAGAAGCATCCGGAGGTGGAGCTGACCGATCCGGCGGGCTACACCTTCCCGGTGGCCACCGACGCCCAGTGCCGCAACCGGCTCCTGCACTCGCGGCCGGTGGAAGCCTCGGAATTCCTGCCGCGGCTCTGGCGCAGCGGGATCCGCGGTTACCGGCTGCTGTTCAATGTGCCGGGAGACCCGGTGGCCGAGATCGTCGCGCGGTGGCGCGCCGCGCTGGACGCACTCGCCGGTGCGCGCACTCCGGAGCTCGCCGCCATTCGCGCGCTCGTGGGCGGCGAGTTCACGCGGGGACACTTCGCCCGCGCGGTCTGACGTGCCGCCGCGACGCGATTCGATGGCACGCGGTGCGCGAGAGGAGCGAAGGGTTCTGACATGACCCTCCACTCCTCGCTCGACCGCGCGCGTGCGCTCCTGCGCGACCGATTCGGCTTCGCCGACTTTCGGCCGGGGCAGGAGCGCGCGATCGAGTCCGTGTTCGCGCAACGCGACAGCCTGGTCGTGCTGCCCACCGGCGGCGGCAAGTCGCTCTGCTATCAGGTGCCGGGCCTCCTGCTGCCCAAGCTCACGGTGGTCGTCTCGCCGCTCATCTCGCTGATGAAAGACCAGGTGGATGCGCTCACCGCGCGCGATCTGCCGGCGGCGTTCCTCAACTCCACGCTCACCGCCACCGAGATCGCGGACCGGCTGGCGCGCGTCGAGCGAGGCGAGCTCAAGCTGCTGTACCTGGCACCCGAGCGGTTCGACTACGGCCGCGCCCTCGATCGCATCGCGGCCGTCGGCGTCTCGCTGCTCGCGGTGGACGAAGCGCACTGCGTGAGCGAATGGGGGCACGACTTCCGCCCGAGCTACCTGCGCGTGCGCCAGGTGATCGAACGGCTCGGGCACCCGCCCACGATGGCGCTCACGGCCACCGCGACGCCGGAGGTGCGCAAGGACATCGTGCGGCAGCTCGGCCTCACGACGCCCGAGATCATCGTCACCGGCTTCGACCGCGCGAATCTGCACTACCACGTGATCCGCACGCGCACGGAGGCGGACAAGGATCGCGCGCTCGTGCGCGCGCTCAAGGAATTCCCGGGGCAGGCGATCGTCTACGCCTCGACGCGCCGCGCGGTGGAGCGCATCACCGGCGCGCTC
>JAYUMO010000169.1:0-6187 GCA_043762555.1 Gemmatimonadaceae bacterium
GCGTCGAAAAACAAGATCGCGGTAGGCGCCTTCCCGCCGGTGAGCTACGACGCGCTGCGCGTGACCGGTGACGTCGCGTGGGAGCTCGACTTCTGGGGACTCACCCGCCGCGGCCTGCAGGCCGCCAATGCCGACGCGGCGGCGCAGGAGGCCGCCGAGCGCGCCACGGTGCTGTCGCTGGTGAGCGACGTGGCCACGGGGTACCTGCAGCTGCTCGAACTCGACCAGGAGCAGGCCGTGTCCGACCGGACGCTGGCGTCGCGCACGGCAACGCTCGATCTGGCGCGGCAGCGCTACGCGCGGGGGCTGATCTCCGAGCTCGACGTGCTCCAGTTCGAGGCGCAGGTGGCGGTGCCGGCGGCGCGGCTCGCGCAGGTGGAGGAGTCGCGCGCGCAGACGGAACACGCGCTCAACGTGCTGCTCGGCGAGGGGCCGATGGCGGTGCCGCGGGGCGGGTCGCTAGCCGGCGCGGCGCGCGCGGTGGTCGTACCCGATTCCCTTTCCTCTTCGCTGCTCGCGCGCCGGCCGGACGTGCGCGTGGCGGAAAAGGCGTACGCCGCGGCGACGGCGCGCATCGGGGTGGCGGACGCGGCACGCTTTCCGGCGTTCACGATCAGGGGGTCGTACGGCTCGCAGGCGACGCAGCTGAACAATCTGTTCATTCCCGAAACGCAGATCTATCAGCTGCAGGCCGGCGTCTCGATCCCGCTGTTCGAGGGGGGCGCGCTGGAGGGCGAGTCGCGTGCGGCGCGCGCGCGCGCCGAGCAGGCACGCGGCCGCTACGAGCAGACTGTTCTTGCGGCGCTGCGCGACGCGGGCGACGCGCTGGCGAGCGTGCGTGCGGCGCGCGATCAGGTGCTCGCGAACGAAACGCAGACCGTGGCGCTGCGGCGGGCGTTCGAGTTGGCGCAGCTGCGGTATCGGACCGGGGTGTCGGGTTATCTCGAGGTGCTGGAGGCCCAGCGCGGCCTCTTCGTCGCCGAGATCGTCCTCAGCCAGGCGCAACTGGGGGAGCTCAGCGCGGCGGTGCGGTTGTACAAGGCGTTGGGAGGAAGTTGGACCGGCGAGAGCGCCGCGACGCCAGCAAAGTAGGGGGGTTGCGCGGCGCGGCGGCGGAGCTACGATAGGATTTGGATCAAGTTTGACACGCGGTGCACTCGGGCTGCGCGCCACGCAGCGGAGCTCTTCCCTGAGCGCGGACATTCGGTGGAGGCTTTATGAGACAACCCGCTCGCACTTAGTGTGCGCGCCGCCGATCGGCCGCCACTCACCTAAGCGCTGAAGGTGACGGCGCGACGGGCCGCCTCTTTGTCATCAAGCCTCCGTAGCGGCCAGCGCGCGGCTTGTGCGCATTCCGGTAGCCGGCTACGCGCGAATGGCGGAGGAAGCGTCCGTGCCAGCGATCTGTGAGACTGTCAGACAGCATCGTCGGCCGTTCTTCGCGTTGGCGCAACTGGCGCTGCTCGTCACCTTGGCCGCTTTCACAGCTGGCTGCAATTCGTATTTCGGCCGCTTGGTGAGGTGGCGCGGGGCCGACGTCGGCGACTCCACGCGCTTTCCCGATCGTCCGCTTCACGCCAGTAAACGGCCGTACTTCTTTGCGCGCGGCGGCGACGAATCCAGGGTGCGCGCGGCGTTCCGCGAGGCGGTCCCGACGGACAGCCTGAACGCCTTCCTCGAACGCAATGGAACGCAGGCGTTCCTGGTGATCCAGAACGACACGATCCTCTACGAGAGGTACTTCAACGGCGCCGAGCGCGGCTCGATCGTGACGTCGTTCTCGGTGGCGAAGTCCTTCGCGTCGGCGCTGGTCGGGAAAGCGATCGAGGAAGGGTACATCCACAGCGTCGATGACTCCATCACGCGGTACCTCCCGGAGCTCGCGGCACGAGACCCGCGTTTCAGTCGGATCACGATCCGGGACCTTCTCATGATGTCGTCGGGCATCCACTACGGCGGGTGGTTCGTCTTTGCGAACGACGACGCGCGCACGTACTACTCGCCGGACCTTCGTCGGGCCGCGCTCCGCCTGACCTGGATCGAGCGCCCCCCGGGAGAGCGCTTCCAGTACAACAACTACCATCCCCTGCTCCTGGGCTTGATCCTCGAGCGGACCACGGGGCGACACGTCGCCGACTACCTCGAGGAGAAGATCTGGCGGCCGGTGGGGATGGAGTTCGACGGCTCCTGGAGTCTTGACAGCCGCGAGTCGGGCTTCGAGAAGATGGAGAGCGGCTTGAACGCCAGGGCGATCGACTTCGCCAAATTCGGGCGCCTCTTCCTCGAGCGCGGCAGGTGGGATAGCGCGCAGATCCTTCCCGCGAGTTGGGTCCTCGTGTCGACGCGTCCCGACACGGCGGTGGACTATCGTACGTACTATCCACACGGCGGCATCTTCGCCGACGAGCGTGGCTACTACAAGTACTTCTGGTGGGGTTTTCGCCGCGACGGCAGCTACGATTTTACGGGCGTCGGCAACTTCGGTCAGTACATCTACGTCTCGCCCGCCAGTCACCTGATCATCGTCAGGAATGGATCGAGCCTGGGCGCCGGGGGCTGGCTGCAGATCTTCTACGCGATGGCCACGGCCTTGAGGCGGTGAGCCCGGCTAAGCGCGACCGCGGCGATCTGCTATTCGATAGGCAGTAGCTCTTGGGCACTACGCTAGGCCGCCGTCCTTCGGTGCTGGTGGCCGGCGCGTTCCTCGTAAGGTATGATAGGCCGATCATGGCTGGTGTATCCGATTGGCTTCCTCGGTGCGACGTCGGCCACCGGTATGAGCTCCTCCTGCCGATGGATCCCGCCGCCGCGCTTCGGCATGCACTAAAGACCCCGGCCGCGCCGGATCCACTCGTCCGACTTCTCTTCCGGCTTCGTGGCCTAGCGCCCGCGGGCTCCATCCCAGATTTCTTTGCGGCGAACGGATTCCGCGTGCTGGAGAGTACACCGACCAGCTACGTCATCGGCGTCCTGGTAGGCTACCCCTCCGGCGTACTGGATTTGGCAACGGTCTGGCGCGGCGTGGTGCCACGGCATTCGCTGCGGATCGCCGGCGACTTTCGCACCGAGATCGCACCCAGCGGCTCTCGCCTCATCACCGAAACACGAGTCGCCGCTGCCGATCGCCGGGCCCTGCTCCTATTTCGCATGTACTGGACGATCGTGGGGCCATTCTCGCGGCTCATCCGCCAGCGCTGGCTTCGGGCGGTTGCAGCCCGGCTGCTCCACGAATTCGATTCCCGCGTGTGAGCACGGGGCAAAGGTACGCTTAGCCTACAAACTCCCCGCCCGCACTGGATTCGAATCACGGTCGATCTCACACCGGTCACCCTCGAGGGCCGCCAGGTACGGCTCGAGCCGCTCTCGCGACAGCACAAGCCCGAGATGGCCGCAGTCGCGCTCGACCCCGACCTGTGGCGCTTCACCCCGACGCAGATTCACTGGCTCGACGATCTGGATGCGTACATCGAGACCGCGCTGTCCTGGCAGAGGGCCGGCGCGGCTATTGCGTTCTACAAAGAGCGTGGCGTGGCGAACGCCATCCGCGAGATCGTCATCGTGCAAGTTCGAAGCGCGGGCCCGATCGACTCGCCGGCCTACGATCTCGCCCTCACCGAGGTCGAGGTTCGCCGTCGGTGGGAGCGATACTGGCGTTCAGTTCGAGCCGCGACAACCAGTTCACCTCCAGGCGAGTAGCTTTGGTGAGGGACGACCCCTCGTTCATCCCGCCCAACAAGCGCCTACAGCGGGCGGCCGCGCGCGACCCCCGCTGAGTCGAGTCGTGAGGCCGCTGCACTCGGAGTCGCTGGCATGATCTCTCTTGTCGCCTCGATCCAAGCGGAGTATGTGCGCTACAAGGCGCTGGCCGAAGGTGCGCTCATCCAGCTCACCGAGGCCGACATCGTTGCGCCGGGTCCCGGAGGGGGGAACTCCCTCGCGATCATTTGCCTTCACGTAGCCGGAAATCTGCGGTCGCGGTTCGCCGAATTCCTCACGACCGACGGCGAGAAGCCGTGGCGGAAGCGGGAAGAGGAGTTCCAGCCCCGGGCCATCACGCGGGCCGAGCTCCTCGCCCATTGGGAGCGGGGATGGGGGGGCTCTCTTGGAAACCCTGAGCGGCCTGACCGACGATGACCTGGCGAGGACCGTCACGATCCGCGGCCAAGCCTTGAGTGTGCACGAAGCCCTCCACCGGTCGTTGGCGCACGCGAGCTATCACGTGGGCCAGGTCGTGTACGCCGCGCGCGCCCTCCGCGGCGACGGCTGGAAGTTCCTCAGCATTCCGCCAGGCCAGTCGGAGGAGTACAACGCACGGCCGACCCTGGAGAAACCCGGGGCGCACGCGACGCGACTGCGCGGGCCCGCGGGCCCGAGGTGAGCTCGAATCGAGTGATGGCCTCACGACCGCCGCACCAGGAGGCTCCATTGATCTCCACGATGCTGTCGCGCGCAAGTGCCGGTCTTCTCGTGCTTGGCGGACTCGCGCTCCTCTTCGCGCCGGATGTCATCCTGCCGCGTCTCATTCCGGGCTTCCCGGTTCCGGGCGTCTGGCTCGGACAGCTCGTGGCCGCCGCGTGGCTCGCTTTGGCGATCCTGAACTGGCTCAACCGGGGGGTGCTGCTGGGCGGGATCTATGGACGTGCCGTCGTCGTGACCAACGCGGTGTTC
Source organism: Gemmatimonadaceae bacterium (assembly GCA_043762555.1). Lineage (GTDB taxonomy): Bacteria > Gemmatimonadota > Gemmatimonadetes > Gemmatimonadales > Gemmatimonadaceae > DATKOH01. The sequence goes on from JAYUMO010000169.1 coordinate 4,669, forward strand.
TACTTCGTCGGAGCCATCGTGCTGCTCAAGACTGTCACTACGCGCGACGTGCCCGCGGCGCTCTGGATCGTCGCCGTACCCGTCGCGCTATTCGCTGGTGTCTACGGCTGGCTGCTCTTTCGCGGCCCGATCGCGCGCGACTTCGAGATCCACCGTCGCGCGCAGCAACCATAGTGCGGTGTGGTTCCCGCACGCGACTCTACTGCCGCGGACGGCGAGTCCCATCGATCGCTCCATGAGCGTCCGGGTCACGCCACCGGCTCGGGGTGGGTTCGCCTTCTTCGCCATGGGGATGAGCGGGCCACCTCCACACGCTGGACGGCGCCCCCTTCCAGCGTATGTTTGCGGTCTCCCCCAGCTGCGATCGAGGCATCATGAAGGTCGGGGAGCGGGTGCGCTGGTATCTGATGGCGACCACCGCCTTCGAGTTCCACGCGCCGAACTGGCACGGCACCGTGGTGGTGATCCATGATATGCGGACAGACGTCGCGAGTCTCACGTCGATAGTGATGGTGACCGCCGACATGACCCCCGACAACGCGGGGAGCTGGCTCTTCCGTTGTCACGTCTCCAACCACCTCCGCATGGGCATGGAAGGGCTGTACACCGTCTTGCCGGCCGGCGCGACCAACTAGGCCTCGATGAACCTCGTCGTCGGGACGACCGGAAGCGTCGGCACGGAGGGCGGAGCATGAGCACCGACAAGTCGCGGGAGCCGATCGTCTGTACACCGAAGGCGCTCCCGCGCGAGAATTGGATCGCTGCCGCGCGAACTGCGTCGGACATCAATCCGGTGAATCACCCGCCGGTGGAGCGCTTGGTCAGGGCCATGCCGGGGTTCGCCCCGACGCTCGAGCGCATCGCCGTGTTGACCACGAAGTACTGGCATACGAAAGGCGTGCGGCTGACGGTGGCGTTCCTCGATCGTCCCCCGTCGTCCCTCCAAAAGCGGATCGTCTCGCACATGAACGCCTGGGCCAAGACCGCGAACGTCAAGTTCGTGCAGACCGCGACGGACCCGCAGGTGCGCATCGCACGGGTGGGAGGTGAAGAAGGCGGGTACTGGTCGTACCTGGGCACCGATATTCTCCATATCGATCCCGATGAACCCACCATGAATCTGGAGGCGTTCGCGATGTCGACGCCCGAATCCGAGTTCCACCGGGTCGTCCGCCACGAAACAGGTCACACGTTGGGCTTCCCACATGAGCACATGCGCCGAGAACTGGTGGAGCTGATCGACCCGACGAAGGCCATCGCGTACTTTGAAGCGACCCAGGGCTGGAGTGCCGACGAGGTGCGCCAACAGGTGCTCACGCCGATCGAGGAATCTTCGTTGTTGGGTACTGAGCACGCCGACCCCAAGTCGATCATGTGTTACCAGATCCCGGGACGGATCACGAAGAACGGCAAGCCGATCGTCGGGGGACGGGACATCGACGCGACCGATTTCGCCTTCGTCGCCAAGATCTACCCCAAGCTCGGCAAGCCGGCGGCCGCGAGACGAAAGGCCAAGGCA
>JAYUMO010000170.1:0-5337 GCA_043762555.1 Gemmatimonadaceae bacterium
TTCCGATGGGGATGGCGAGCGTCACGAGGAGGCTCTCACCGCGGCGCAGCGTCATGGCCAGCTCCAACTTGGTCTGCGCGGCCACTGCGGAGGCGTTCACCGGGCACTCCGTCGGCCGCGACCCGGAGGCACATCCTCGACTGTCGGTGCCTCTTCGGTGAGCCGCAGGAACACCTCTTCCAGACTTGCGTGACCGGTGCGCAACTCCGTGAGTTGTGCACCTTCCTCTGCGAGCCAACTCGTCACCGCGGCGATGATCGCCGGTGACGGTGTGCCGCTCACGAGATACTCCGACCCCGAGCTGCGCACCTCTCGGTCAAGGATGCGGCCGAGCCGACCGGTGTCGAGGGGTTTCGCGGTCGTGAATCGCAACGTCGGTTCGGTCACGTTGCTCGTGACCTCCACCGGCGTACCCGCGGCGACGATGGAACCGCGATCGAGGATGGCCACACGGTCACAGAGGTGTTCGGCTTCGTCCATGTAGTGCGTGGTGAGCACGACGGTCGCGCCGCGTTCACGCAGTTCTCGGACCAGTTGCCACGTGTCGGCACGAGCGCGTGGGTCCATGCCCGCGGTGGGCTCATCGAGGAAGAGCAGCTCGGGGTCACCGACCAAGGCGCAGGCGAGCGCGAGGCGTTGTTTCTGCCCACCCGACAAGGTGCCGACGCGCGCATCGCGCTTCTCCTCGAGCTGCACCATCGCGATCACCTCGTCCACCGGCCGCGACTGCCGGTAGAAGCTGCGGAAGAGGTTGAGCGTCTCCCGAACGGTGAGCTTCTCCGAGAGCTGCGTGTCCTGCAGCTGGATGCCGAGCCGTTCGCGCAGCTCGCGCTCGTGGTCGCTCCATCGGCGGCCGAGTAGCTCGACCTCGCCGCTGTCGGGCGCGGTGAGGCCTTCGCAGATCTCGATCGTGGTCGTCTTCCCGGCGCCGTTGGGGCCGAGCAGGCCGAAGCACTCCCCGGCGCGGACCTCCAGATCGATGCCGTCCACGGCGATCACATCGCCGTAGCGTTTCTTCAAGGCGCGGAGGGAGAGCGCGGTCACTGCGCGTAAAGGAGGACGTCATACGTGAAACGCACGCCGAAGCCGACGTTGGCCACGGAGAGGCGCTCATCGTTGCCGTGCACGCCCTTCTGCGCATCGGCGTTCTCTACCTTGAACGGATCGAATCCGTAAGTGACGATCCCGGCCGGTCGGTACGCCGGCCGGTCGGTGGCGCCGGTGAGCATCACGGTGGTCACGAGCGCCTTCGGGTCCCGGTCGTGCGCGGCGCGTTCGATCGCCCGGAAGAGATCGGTGTCGATCGGGCTCTCGAGCGGCGCCTTCGGCTCGAAGATCGGCGAGAAATGCACCGCGGTATCGTCGACGATCTTCTGCAGTTGCTCGAGGAATGCGGACGGGTCCTGGTCGGGGAGCAGGCGGATGTCGAGCTCCGCCGAGGCCTCGGGGGGGATCACGTTCGTCTTGTTCGAGCCGGTCAGCACGGTGAGTGAGATCGTGTTCCGAAGGATCGCGTTCCACATCACGTTGCTCGTCAGCCACACCCGCGCGTCGGGCTGCTCGATCGCCTTCGAGACATCGGCCAACCACGCGCGCTGTTGGCCGGCGTACTCGACCGAGATGTCGCGGAAGAATTTCGCGACGCCCGGGGTCACGTGCAGTGGCGTCTCGTGCCGGGCGATCCGGTCGAGGGCGGCGACGAGGCGCGGCACGGGATTCTGCTTCGTGGGGCGCGACCCGTGACCGGGAACGCCGTTCACCGTGACCTTCTGCCAGAACGCGCGCTTCTCCGAGACGCTCACCCCGTAGAACTCGAGCACGCCGTCCTTCACCAGATTGCTGCCGCCCTCGGTCATCAGGAATTCGACGTCCTTCAGGAGGTCGGGGTGATTCTTCACGAACGTCGTCGCGCCGATGCCGCCGAGCTCCTCATCGCTGTTGCCGATGAAGACGATGTCGCGATTGAGCTTCGCGCCGCTGCGCTTGAGCGCGAGCATCGCGAAGAGCTGTACGATCCCGTCGCCCTTCATGTCGAGCGCGCCGCGCCCCCAGATGTAGCCGTCCTTGATGGCGCCGGAGAAGGGTTCGACGCTCCAGTAACCGGCCACCGCGGGAACGACGTCCATGTGATTGACGAGCGCGATCGCCTTCTTGGTGCCGTTGCCCTTGAGCCGCGCGTAGAGATTGCCGCGCGTGGGGCCGAGCTCGGCGGTGTCGAGCACCTGCACCTCGAAGCCCTCCGCCTCGAGGATCGCCTTGAGGAACATGATGGTGCGCATCTCGTTCCCGGGCGGATTCGTGGTGTTCAGCTGGAGGTAGGCGGACAGCGTTCGGGCCGTCTCGTCGGAGAGCGCGTTCCAGTCGATGGGCCGCGCGGTGGCGCGTTGGGCAGCGAGCGGGGCGGCGAGGAGCGCGATGGCGAGGACGGAGAGGGAACGGCGCATCGGGATCGGTCCGGTGACAAGGGTGTGGTGATCGCGGAGTGAACCGATAAATGGAGGCGGGCGCCGCGTGCCGCGCAATCCCCCGCGTCGGCGAAACCCATCCGTGCGGGCGGGCGTAGGGAGCGGCATCGCCACCGACACCTCCCCAGATGATCCCTCTTCTGTCCGCGCTCCTGCTTCTGCAGCAAGCGGCGACCCCCGCCCCTGCCCCGGCCCCTGATTCGGACGCCATCCGCCAGGCGGAGCGCGACTCCGCGCGCGCGGTCGAAGCCCGACGCGACTCGGTGCACCGCGCGCGCATGCGCGCGAAACGGGACATCGTGATCACACCGGAGATGCTCGCGAGCGCGTACCGCGATCCCCAAGCCCATGCGCTCATCGGGCGCGCGCGTCACTCGCGTCTGGAGCAGGACTCATCGCTGATCGCGTACGACGCGATCTCCCGGGAGCGGATCACCGTCGGGATCAGCGTCCGCGCCTCCGGTCCGGACCGATTGCTGCTGCGGAGCGAGAATGCGTCCCGCGTGCGCTGGCAACGCGGGCGAGGCGCTTTTGTGAACGTGCTTGGCGCGCGCACCGCCTTTCCGATGTTCTTCCAGGGGGCGCGCGCGCTCGGGGATTTCCTGGAGATCGAGGCGATCCCGTACTTCCCCGGCCGCGAAGGACTGCTGCAGCTCGGTGGGCCGAATCTCGCGACCAAGAGCGATGAAGGGCTGTTCATCCACCCGCTCGACCGCGGCGCGGAGGCGTACTACACCTTCCGCACCGCCGATTCGCTCGTGTTCAGGCTGCCCGACGGCACGAGCATCCATCTGCGCGCGGTGGACGTCGCGGCGCGTAAGCCGGCACCGGATCTCATCGTCGGTTCACTGTGGTTCGACGAATCGAGTGGTCAGCTGGTGCGCGGTGTGTTCCGTCCGGCGATGCCGATGGACATCAAGAAATTCGTGGAGGAGGAGGATTCCGCCGCGTTCAAGGATGTCCCGACCCTCGTGAAGCCGATGATCTTCCCGATGGAGCTGACCATCGCCGCGTTCACGGTAGAGTATGGGCTGCACGAACAGCGATGGTGGCTGCCGCGTTCGGAGACGGTGGAAGGGCGCGCGCGCGCGGGATTCAGCTACTTCCCGGTCTCGGTGGAGCGCAGCTTTTCCTATTCGAGCGTCAATGGACGCGACACGATCCCGCGGCTCTTCGCGTCGCGCGAGGACTCGTTGCGTAACGTGCCGGGTGACTCGCTGTACAAGGCCGCCCGCAAGGCGGCGCACGACAGCGCGAGAGTGGCGCGCCAGGCCGAGCGCGACAGCGCGAAGGCCGGGGGGGACAGCGCCGGGCAGACGAGAGCGCAGGCCCAGCGCCGGCGTCGGTCGCGGGACGACGAAGACAACGGCATGCTCTCGCTGCGCTGCTCCGGCACCGACACCACGATCGCCCGGGAATTCCGCTATGAAGGCACGCTCCCGATCCAGGTCGTCGTCCCCTGCGACACGCTCGCGCTGCTCCACTCACCCGAGCTCCCGCCGACTATTTACGATGCGGGGGAGCAGACCTTCGGACTCCGCGAGCGGGACGAGCTCGTGAAGGAGCTCACGATGGGCCTCCAGCCGGGTTGGGATCCGCAACCGGCGACGTGGCACTACGGCATCGAGAACTCGCTGGTGCGCTACAACCGCGTGGATGCCCTCGACGCCGGCGTGCAGATGTCGCGGGTGTTCGGCAGCGGCTACGGCGGCGACCTCACCGCTCGCGTCTCCAGCGGCGGGCCGAAATTCTACGGGGAGGCACACTTCCGCCGCAGCGACGGCTTCCGCAGCTACGATCTCGGCGTGTATAGCCGCCTGACGGCCGCGAACGACTGGGGCGAGCCGCTCACCTTCCGCGCGTCGCTGAACGTGTTAATCCTCGGCACCGACCTCGGCTTCTACTACAACGCGTGGGGGGCGGAGTTGCGGTCGATCACGCAGACCGACACACGGCTGACGTGGCGCCTCTTCGCGGAGCAGCAGAGCAACGCGACGGTGACCACCGACTTCTCGCTCCCGAATCTGATCAACGGCAAACAGTTCACCGCCAACGTGCGAACGCCGATGATGAACGTCCTCGGCGCGTCGGTGCGCTTCCGTGATGAAGTGGGCCTCGACCCGCACGGCTGGCGCGAGTCGTACGATGCGCGCGCGGAGGGTGGGGTCGGCCGCTACTCGGTGGGGGACTCCACGCTCCCCTATGGTCGCGTCGCCTTCGACGGCACGATCTCGCACGGACTCGGCCGGCGCTTGGACATGCAGATCGGCGCCGGCGCTGGCACGTCGTTCGGCAACCTGCCGCCGCAGCGCCAGTGGTTCCTGGGCGGCGCGTGGACGATCCGTGGCCAGCCGCCGGGCACCGCGGTGGGCAACGCGTATTGGTTGGGACACGCCGAGATCGGCTCGAGCTTCGTCGCCGTGCGGCCGACGCTTTTCTTCGACATCGGGTGGTCTGGCACGCGCACCGATTGGCAGCACATCGGCCTTCCGGTGAGCGGCGCCGGCATCGGCGTCTCCTTCATGGACGGGCTGATCAAGATGGAGATCGCGCGTGGCGTCCAGCCGACGGGCGGATGGACGCTCGATTTCTCCACGGGCGTCCGGTTCTAGCAGGGGCCATGGGCGGCGGTGCGCCCCGGCGATAGATTCGTGACGCGCCAGGACCGCGCGGCCGCCTCTCGCCCGGAGCACGCCCCATGTGGAAGGACTTCAAGACGTACCTCCTGAAACAGAACGCGCTCGCCCTGGCGCTCGCGGTAGTGATCGGCACCGCGCTCAATCGGGTGGTGCAGGCGATCGTCAACGACCTCATCATGCCGCTCGTGTCGGTGGTCGCGCCGGGCGGTGAGTGGGAGAAGGCGACGGTCCCG
>JAYUMO010000171.1:0-2477 GCA_043762555.1 Gemmatimonadaceae bacterium
TTCAGGTCGTCCAGCGCCCGCAGCCGCCGCCCCTCGTACTTTCCGATCCAGCGCGCGTAGATCTCGTGGACCGGAACGGGATTGAGATAGTGTAGCTTCTCGCGTCCCCGCCACACCGTCACGACGAGGTTGGCCGCTTCGAGGAGCGCGAGATGCTTGGTCACCCCCTGCCGGGTCATGCTCAGTCGAGCGCATAGCTCGTACAACGTTTGACCGTTGTTCGCCCGCAGCCGGTCCAAGAGCTGCCTCCGGCTGCGGTCGGCGAGAGCCTTGAAGACGCGGTCCATGGGGGCGGCCACCCGTCAAATATGCAACTAAAAGGTTGCCTGTCAAGCGGCAGCTGGAGGGGGAGAGCCCGATTGGCGTCTACGGCCCGTAGACCCTCACCGCCTGACTCGGACACTCGGCGCGAAACAGCGCGTCCTCGGTCTTCGATTTCAGAAGCGCGGCCATGAATTGCGGGGCGGCCGTCTCGCAGATCGTCCGCTTTGCCGCGTCGGTCACCACGAGTTCGCGGATGTCGGTCAGCTGTAGCACCCCGGCAGCAAGAGCGACGTTGTTCGGATAAAGCTCGCGCGCCCGTTGGGCCTTCTCATGCGCGACCGGGCAGTCGTGGGCGATGCCGTCGGCGATCTCCTTATTCCGTTCTTCGCTTTGATCGCCGACCTCTCCGCCCCAGTGGTAGCAATAGTCGATCGCCGTCAGCGCTTCGCGGACGATGCGTTGCTCTGGACTTGGTGATCGGGCCGCACAGGCCGACAATGCGATGATCGGGAAGAGGAGACTGAAGGAGAGGGTCCATCTCCCGTTAGAGCATATGGTCGCCTTCAAGCGCGCATTCGGCACGCAAACGCTAAAGGCACCGGAAGACGGATCCGGTACGTCCTCGCTCGAGCATGAAGGAGCCGATCACCGCCGCGCTGTCGACGAGACTCACGACGAGCGTCATCCGGCTGCCGTCCCCCTGCCCCACGTAGCGCGCTGGATAGCGGGGGCTGACTTCCCCCTCGCGTATCGGGCCGCCGTGGCCCGGGGTGTGGAATCCGCGCACGTCGAAGCGCCCCCGGCCGTCGAGCACGATCGGCTCGGTGATCGTGCCCATGGCGCAGTCATACTCGAGCTTCGCGCCGGTCGACTCGATCTGAAGGCTCAAGTGATCGCCGCCCCACGTGCCGAGCAGCTTGGCCCTGGTCGGGCTGGTCGGGCTGGTCGTGCATTCGTAGCTGTTGACCACGAGCAGCAGGGCGAAACATCCAACAGGCAATTTCATAAAGTTGGCTCCGTGAGCGCTTCTCAGGCGGCGACCGATCCCTTGTCGCCGCGGTACGCGAGACGTCCCGTCACGATCAGCAGGAACATGAGCGCGATGGCGCCGCACATCGCCGCATCTCCCAGGAGCAGCGGCAGCTGGTCAGCGCGCACCCGGTCCCAATTGTTGAAGCGGAGGCCGACATCGCTCGTCGCCAGCACGCTCCACTCCCCTTCCGCCGCAATCCGCAGCTGTTCGGCCTGCAGCAGCGCCGCGAGCGGCTTGCCCCGAGCGTAGAGTTCCACCCGATCCTTGCTCTCCGCGAGCGGAACGAGCATCTCCTGCGGCGTCCACCAAATGTCTCGGTGCTGAAAGGTTTCCCGGTAGAGCGCGAGGGCGGGAATAAAGAACAGCGGGACCATCATGGCCGAGAAAAAGAACCGGATTCGAGGGGGCATCAGCGTCCTCCTTGGCTTACCGCTGCTTCGTCCACGTCGTCCCGTTGAAATGCAAGATCGTGCCGTGATCGCCCACCGCGTACACGTCGCCCGCCACCCCGGTGCTGGTGACGCCGGTAAGATCGTCGGTCGTCCCGCTCGTCTGCGCGGTCCGGGTGACGCCGTGGGAGTGCAGGATCGTCCCCCCGGCGCCGGTCGCGAAGACATTCGTCCCGAAGGTCACGTCGAGGTAGGTGACCACCCGCACCGAGAAGAGATCGCTCGTGGTGCCGCTGCTCTGCGCCGTCCAACTCGTGTGATCGTATAGCGGACCGTCCCCCCGGCGCCCACGGCGTAGAAGCCACCCTGCATGCCGTGCGCGCGCGCGATCGCGTATAGCGCGTTCGTCGTTCCGCTCGGATCCGGCATCCACGCCTTGACCATCGGGTGATTCTCCCGGATCGTACCCCCCGCGCCGACCACGATCGCGGCCGGGCCGGTCGCGTAGAGGTCTTGGGTGATGCCGCTCGCGCGGAGCTGCCAACCGGCGCCGATCGGGTCGAACTGGAGGATCGTCCCCGCGGCGCCCACCGCAACCACGCTTCCAAAGTCCGCGATCCACACTCTGAATTCTACTCCACTGGCGGCTCGCCACACGTCAAGCCGCCGCGCGATCTTCCGAACGATCCCGCCGTGCGCGGGCTCCCTTGCGGTTACCGGGAGGCACCGTCTATAGGTCAGGTTACCGAAGCCAAATACCTCGTGTTAGTTGTCGGCCCCGCGCTAGGAGG
>JAYUMO010000172.1:0-4000 GCA_043762555.1 Gemmatimonadaceae bacterium
AGGAGGCGGACAAGCTGATCCTCGAGGTCGAGGCCGCGCACAAGAGCCGCCGCAAGGGGAAGAAGGGGAGGAAGGGGAAGAAGGAGAAGGCCGGATCCAAGAAGAGGGCGGGGTCGAAGAAAAAGGCCAAGCCAGCGAAGAAGAAGAAAAAAAAGGCCAAGCGGCGCTAGCGCGACCAGCGGCCACCGGTCGGCTTCGCGGTGCGTGCGGCGCGATGGGCTGGCGGGCCCGTCGCGCCGCACTACTTTCGTGCAGCCAGATCCCACTCCTCTCCCCGGTGCCCATGCGCCACCGCCCGCGTCGCTCCCGCGCGCCGAAAACCATCGCCCTCGCCTCCATCGCGATGATCGTCGGCCTCTCCGCCTGCCGGCAGGTGAGCGCGCCGCCCCGCGCCGAGCCCGGCATGCGCGCGGAGATCCTCGCGATGCTCGCCAATTCGGCCGGCGCATGGAACCGCGGCGACCTCGCCACCTTCATGGCCGATTACCTCGACGGCGGCCGCACCACGTACGTGACGAAGACGGCGGTGCTCCACGGCGGCGACTCCATTCGCGCGCACTACCTCAAGAGCTACGCGGCGCAGTTCGCCCCCGGCGCTACGCGTGACTCGCTGTCCTTCGAGGACACCGAGATCGACTCGCTCGCCCCCGGCGTCGCCGAGGTCATCACCTTCTACAAGCTCACGCGCCGCGACTCCCTGGTCGCGCGCGGCCCCTTCAGCGGGGTCCTCATGAAGGTGGACGGCCGCTGGCGCATCGTGCACGACCACTCGAGCTGACAGCCGCCGCGGCGGCCCCACGCCCGTGAACCCGCCAAGAATCAAGAACATCCCCTCCGGCGACGCCGCGCAGCTGCTGCGCGCCCTCGTCCGCTGCGACAGTCGCAATCCATCGCTCGTCCCCGGCGGCCCCGGCGAAGCGACCGCCGCGCGCCTCCTCGGCGCGGTGCTCGAATCCTGGGGATTCCGCGTCGAGCTGCACGACGCGCTGCCCGGCCGGCCCAATGTGATCGCGCGCATCGGCGCCGCACGCGGCGGCCGAACGCTCATGCTCAATGGCCATCTGGACGTGGTCGGCGTGGACAACATGACGCACGCCCCCTTCGATGAGCTCGAGCGCGACGGCCGGCTCTACGCCCGCGGCTCCTCCGACATGAAGGCCGGCGTGGCCGCGATGTGCGCCGCAGCGGCGCGCGCGTCAAACTCGGCGTCAACCTCCGCCGCCGGCGCGCTCCCCGGCGAGGTGATCGTCGCCGCCGTCGCCGACGAAGAGTGGGCCAGCGCCGGCACCCGCGCGGTGCTGGAGCGCGGCATTCGCGCCGACGCGGCGATCGTCACCGAGCCGACGCGCCTCGCGATCATGCCCGCCCACCGCGGCTTCGCCTGGCTCACCGTCACCGTGCGCGGGCGCGCCGCGCACGGCAGCCGCTATGAGCTTGGCATCGACGCGATCCGCCTCGCGGGCGCCCTCCTCGCCGAGCTCGATGCCTTCGAGGCCGGCACGCTCACCAAGCGCACGCATCCGCTGCTCGGCCACGCGTCGCTGCACGCGTCCACGATCGAGGGCGGCACCGGGATGTCCACCTACCCCGACCGCTGCGTGATCCGGCTCGAGCGTCGCACGCTCCCGGGGGAGCACCCCGACGCCGTGCTCGCCGAGGTGCGCGACGCGTGCGCCCGCGTGCGCGCGCGGCGGCCGGAGTTCGACGCCGCCGCGACGCTCGACCTCGCGCAGGGTCCGAGCGACGTGCCGATCACGGCGCCCATCGTGCGCGCGCTCGCCGGCGCGATCGAGCACGAGGGGAGCGCCGCGCGCGTCGAGGGGATGTCCGCCTGGACCGACGCCGCGCTGCTGAACGACGCCGGCGTGCCGGCCATCTGTTTCGGCCCCGGTGACATCGCGCTCGCGCACGCCGCCGAGGAATTCGTGGAGCTCGCCGAGGTGGAGACGGCGACGCGGATGCTCACGCGCTGCATCGCCGGCTGGTGCGGCGGGAGCGGCGCATGGCCCGGCTGACCCCCGTCGAATATGACGCGCTCGAAGGCGCGGTGGCGCGCGGGAGTCGGCTCGTCATCCACCGCCGTGGCACCGAGTACGTGGTCGTCGCGAAGAGTCTGCTCCTCGATGGCGCGCGCGAGCGCATCGCCACCGTGCATCCATCCACCGGCGACGCGCTCCTGTTCTATATTGACGAGGTGGACAGCATCCAGGTGATCGAGTGAGCGCTCCCCTGTCGCTCATCGCCATCCACGCCGACGAGTCCTGCCTCGGCAACGGTCGCGAAGGGGACAATCCCGGCGGCGCGGCGGGGCTCATCACCCGCCCGGACGCGCGCACCGGCGCCCCCGCACGCTCCGACTACTGGCTCTCGGAGCCCGCGACCACCAACAACCGGATGGCGATCCGCTCCGCGATCGAGGCCTTGCGCATCCTCTCGGCGAAGGGGATCCGCTGCGCCATCGTCTTCACCAGCGACTCGCAATACCTGGTGAAGGGGATGCGCGAGTGGTTGCCCGGCTGGATCCGCCGCGGCTGGCGTCGCAAGGAGGGGCCGCTGCAGAACACCGAGCTCTGGCGGCTGCTCGCCGCCGCGTCGCGCGGCCACGAAATCGACTGGCGCTGGGTGCGCGGCCACAAAGGGCACCCGCAGAACGAGTACACGAATTTCCTGGCGATGCGAGCGGCCGAGCGGCAGGACGCGTCCGAAGGCGGGGTGCCCTCGGAGTTCGACGCGTGGCTCGCCACCGAGCGCACGCACGGCCGCCTGAAGGGCGCCCCCGAGCCGCTCCCTGACGCGCGCGGCTTCCGCCCCACGCCACCGTTACCGCCCGAACCGGCGGTGAGTCTTTTCGAGTAGGCAGCCACATTCACCACGGCGGAGCGACACATGTTGAAGTTCATCTTGATCGTCCTCGTCAGCGTCGGCTCCGGATATTACCTGGGGTTCCAGGACGCTCAGGTCCACAAAGAGAATATCTTCGTGCGCGCGGTGCACCAGATCGGCGGCTCCAGCCGTGGGCGGGTGGGCGTGGATGCCGACCGGCAGCTCGACAGTCTCGAGAAGCGGTAGCGCTCGTGACGCGCCGGCGGGACCTCACGCTGTCGGTGGTCATCCCCTGCTACAACGAGGCGGCGACGATCGACCGCACCCTCGACGCGGTCGCCGCGCTCGGCGCGCGGCTCGGCCTCGAGGGGATCGCGGTGCAGGTGGTGGCGGTGGATGACTGCTCCCGCGACGGCACGTACGAGCGCCTCACCAGTCGCGCCGGCGCGAGCGGCGGCGCCATCAAGACCGCGCGCCATGAGGTGAATCGCGGGAAGGGCGCGGCGATCCAGACGGCGCGCGAGCACGCAACCGGGGACATTGTCGTCATCCAGGACGCCGACCTCGAGTACGACCCCACCGACATCCCCGCGCTGATCGCGCCCATCCTCGACGGCCACGCCGACGCCGTGTGCGGTACGCGCTTCGGCGGCGCGGGGGCGCACCGCGTGCTGTACTTCTACCACCGCATGGGCAATGGAACGCTGACCTTCCTGTCCAACCTCTTCACCAATCTGAATCTGACGGACATGGAAGTGGGCTACAAAGCGTTCACGCGGGACGCGTTCCGCATCATGCATCTCACGCGGCTGCGCTTCGGGATCGAGCCGGAGATCGTCGCCCGGCTCTCGCAAATGGGGGCGCGGGTGTATGAGGTGCCGATTAGCTACTACGGGCGGACGTATGCGGAGGGGAAGAAGATCACGTGGCGGGATGGGCTGGCGGCGTTCTGGCACATCGTGAATGCCGCTTGGACGGCGGGGGAGCAGGCACGGCTAGTGAGGAGCAGTCCATAGTCCATAGTCAACAGTCGACCGCATTTGCGAATGTGGGACTACCGGTACGGCACGAAGCGCGAGGTCGAGTCTGCTGCGCTTTGGCGGGGGACGTAGCGGTACCAACGCCGATCGGCGTACATCGCGCGGAGGACGCGATTGTGGACGCCGAGGTCGCGAAC
>JAYUMO010000173.1:0-8681 GCA_043762555.1 Gemmatimonadaceae bacterium
TTCCGGGCGGTGTGTTGCGCGACACCCTTCGGATCATCGGGAACAGGCCGTCGCAGCCGTGGTGGCTGGCGAGTCCGCGCGTCGGCGACCTCTTCGGCCTTCCCGTCTCGGAAGACGCCGCGGATGAACTCGACGTGCGCACGTACGTGGCGGAATTTCTCACCGTCGACGGTTGTATGGGCATCGTGTACTCGCCGATCGCCCACCGCTACGCCGACCCGGTTAAGGGCGCCATCGTGCACCCGCTCGCAGTCGCCCCGGCGATCACGCTCACGCTCGATACGCACGTGGAGTACGTCCCCGCGAGAGGCGCGCTCGATCGCACGATGCACGTGCGGCTGCGCTCCGCGTCTACCGCGGCACGGAGCGTGAGGGTCTCGCTCAAGGCGCCCAAGGGTCTCACCGCCGACAGCGCATCACGCACGGTGCAACTCGCCGCACTCGGGATGGCCACCGTGGACTTCAGAGTGCGCGGCTCGCTCCCCGTGGGCACGTACACGCTGAGCGCGGTGGCCGCGAGCAACGGGCAGACGGTCACCACCGGCTACCAGCTCATCGACTACGATCACATCCGCCCGCAAACGCTCTACCGCGACGCCACGGTCACGCTGCAGGCGGTGGACGTCACGATCCCGCCGGGGGCGAACATCGCGTACATCCCCGGCGTCGGCGATAACAGCGCGCCGGCGCTGCAGCAGCTCGGCATTCCGGTGACCATACTCGATCCCGCGACGCTCGCGAGCGCCGATCTCGCGCCGTATACGGCGATCGTGGTGGGCAGCCGCGCGTACGAAGCGCACCCCGAGCTCGTCGCCAACAACGCGCGGCTGCTCGAGTGGGTGAAGCGCGGCGGCACGATGGTGGTGCAGTACGGGCAGTTCGAGATGACGCAGCCGGGGATCATGCCGTATCCGATCACGCTCACGCGCCCGGCGGCGCGCGTCACCGAGGAGAACGCGGAGGTGACGGTGCTCGCGCCGAAGGATCCGCTGCTGAACGCGCCGAACAGGATCGGCCCGGCCGACTGGAAGGGCTGGCAGCAGGACTTCGGACTGTACATGCCGAGCACCTTCGACTCGGCGTACACGCCGCTCGTTTCCCTGCACGACACGGGAGAGCCGGCGAACTCCGGCGGGCTCCTCGTCGCGCCCTACGGCCGCGGCACCTACGTGTACGCGACACTCGCCTTCTTCCGCCAATTGCCGGCCGGCGTCCCTGGCGCGGCGCGTCTCTTCGTGAACTTGCTCGGCGCGCGGCAGGCGGACGCGCCGAAGATCACGCCGTAGTGCCCGTCCGGTGCGCCGCGCTCGCGGCCCTGCTCGCGCTCGCCGGGTGCGGTGGCGGCGACAAGCGCACGGTGCTCACCGTCTACAGTCCGCACGCGAAGGATCTGCTGCAGTTCTACGAGCAGGGCTTCGAGGCCGCGCACCCCGACATCGACGTGCAGTGGGTGGACATGGGGTCGCAGGATATCCTCGATCGCGTGCGCAGCGAGGGCGCGAATCCGCAGGCGGACATCTGGTTCGGCGCGCCGGCCGAGATTTTTGCGCGCGCGGCGGCCGAGACACTGCTCGTCGCCTACCGTCCCACGTGGGCGGCGGCCGTGGACTCCGAGGCGCGTGATCCGCACGACCGCTGGTACGGCACGTATCGCACGCCGGAGGTCGTCGCCTACAACACCGACGCGGTGAAGCCGGCGGACGCGCCGCGCGACTGGGACGACGTGCTCGATCCCAAATGGAAGGGGAAGGTGCTCATCCGCGATCCGCTCGGCAGCGGCAGCATGCGCGCCATCTTCGGCGCGATGATCCTGCGCGGGTGGCGCGCGACCGGCGGGCCTGATTCGGGATACGCGTGGTTGCGCAAGCTCGACGCGAGCACCAAGGAGTACGTCGCGAATCCGGCGTTGCTCTACCAGAAGCTCGGGAGGCAGGAGGGACTGATCACAATGTACAATATGCCGGACATCGCGATGCTGAAGGGACGGGGGATCCCGGTGGCGTACGTGATCCCGAAGAGTGGCACTCCATTACTGGTGGACGGGATCGCGCTGGTGCGCGGAGCGAAGCATCCGGAGGCGGCACGACTCTACTACGAGTACGTCACCTCGACGCGAGCGCTCGTCGACGCGGCAGCCAAGTTCCAGCGGATCCCGGTGAGAGCTGATGTGCCGCTGGATTCGTTGCCGGCTTGGGTGCATGAGGCGATGACCGGGATCAAGCCGATGACGATGGATCGCGCGATGCTCGAGGCGCATCTCGATGAATGGATGAGGTACTGGGATGCGAACATTCGTAAGCGGAACTGAGTTTTCGGGACTCGGGACTCGGGACTCGGGAGCTAGTAGAGAGTGGGACGTCCGCTAAGCTGGAGACGAGCCGGGTGAGCATCCGGCCGACGTGGTCCAGTAGCTCTTCGGCGGGGAGGAGCTCATCGGCGGTCAGATATCCGACGGGCTGGGCCGCCTCGAGCAATGTTTCCAATTCGGCCGTTGAGCCACGCGCGATTGAGAGGTAGTGCAAGTACTCGCGCCGATGCGAGCGAGCGTTCCCCTCGGCGATATTGGCAGGGATCGAAACGGCCGCCCGCCTGATCTGATCGCCGAGCGATCGCCTCTCGTTCGACGGCAGTCGTTTGGTGAGCCGATACGCTTCCACGACGAGGTCCATGGCGCGCTGCCAGACCTTCAAGTCGCAACAGGCTCGGATCATCGATCTCCTCCCAGGCTCCTCGAATATCGGTGTGGAGGCGACGCGCGTTGCCATCACCCCGTCGCGCGAACGCCCGCATTGTCGCACCTTCTCCCCACGCGTTCCCGAGTCCCGCTCTCCAGCCCATGCCCCACTCTCTCCCGAGTCCCGAGTCCCGAGTCCCGAGCACTCTCGTCATCGATGGACTGACGAGGCGGTTCGGTACTCGTACAGTAGTAAATGGCCTGTCGCTCGAGGTCCGCGCCGGCCAGCTCCTCGCCCTGATCGGCGCCAGCGGCTCCGGCAAGACCACCACTCTCCGGATGGTGGCCGGCTACGAGAGGCCCGACTCCGGCCGGGTGCTCCTCGATGGCACCGATATCACGACCGCTGCGCCGCAGTCGCGCGACTTCGGCATGGTCTTCCAGCACTACGCCCTCTTCCCGCATCTCCGCG
Source organism: Gemmatimonadaceae bacterium (assembly GCA_043762555.1). GTDB lineage: Bacteria > Gemmatimonadota > Gemmatimonadetes > Gemmatimonadales > Gemmatimonadaceae > DATKOH01. The sequence continues at coordinate 3,147 of JAYUMO010000173.1, forward strand.
TGTCGGAGAACGTCTCCTTCGGCCTCGAAGCCCGCGCGGTCTCCCGTGCCGACCGCGAGCGCCGCGCCGCCGCCGCGCTCGAGACCGTCGGCTTGGGCGGCGCCGGCGCGCGCACCGTGCAGTCCCTATCGGGCGGTGAGCAACAGCGCGTCGCCCTCGCCCGCGCACTCGTGATCGAACCGCGCGTGCTCCTTCTCGACGAGCCGCTCTCGAATCTCGACCCCACGCTGCGCCGCGCCATGCGCGGCGAGCTCCGTGCCACCTTGCACCGCCTCGGCGTCACCGCCCTCTTTGTCACGCATGACCAGGAGGACGCCTTCGCCGTTGCCGATCGCGTCGCCCTCATCGCGCAGGGCACGCTGCTCCAGACGGGCGCCCCCGAGGAGCTGTACGACGCCCCGGTCTCGCGTGCCGTTGCCGAGTTCATCGGGCGCGCGGCGCTGGTGCGCGCCACGAGCGACGGCTCGCGCGCGACGATCGCCTTCGCCGGAACGACGCATTCCTTCTCCGTGCGCGGAACGGCGAAGGGTACCGTGCTTGCGGTGCTTCGCCCCGAATCGCTCGCCTTCGTGCCCGACGGCTCTCCACGCTCCTGGCGTGGCATCGTCATCTCGCGGCGATTCGCTGGCGGGCACTTGGCTTACCACGTCCAGCTGGACGATGACGTGGAGGTGGAGCTCGTCAGCCCTCAACGCGGCGTGAAGGAGAACGCGCGCGTGAGCGTCGCCATCGTGCGCGAGCCCGTGGCCGTCGTAGCGCCGTGAGCGACGCGCGCTCCCGCGGCACCTGGCTCATCGCCGGCCCCGTCCTGGCGCTGCTCGCCTGGGTGGTGGTGCTCCCCAATCTCCACGTGATCGCCGGCAGCTTCGAGCACGGCCTCGAGAATTGGCGCGCCTTCGCGGCCAGCCCCGGCGACCGCGAAGCGCTGCGCACCACACTCGTCATCGCGATCGGCTCCGTGATCGCCGCGACCGCGATCGGCGTCCCGCTCGCCTTCCTCCTCACCCGCGTGGAATTCCCGGGCCGCCGCGTGCTCGGCGCGGTCGCCACGCTGCCCGCGGCACTCCCGCCCCTCGTGGGCGTGGTCGCGTTCCTCTTCCTCTACGGCGAGAGCGGCGTCGTCACGCGCACGGTGCAGCGCGTGCTCGGGCTCGAGCACGCCCCGTGGACCTTCACCGGCATCTGGCCCATTCTCGTGGTGCACGCCTACACGATGTACGTGTACGTGTATCTGCTCGTAGCCGCCGGCCTCGAGCGCTACGACAGCTCGCTCGACGAGGCGGCGTCGGGACTGGGCGCCGGACGCGCGCTCCGGCTGCGTCGCGTCACGCTGCCGCTGCTGACGCCGAGCATCGCGGGCGCGATGCTATTGGTGTTCATGAGCGCGTTGGGCAGCTTCTCGGCGCCCTTCGTGTTCGGCGGCGGACTGCGCGTCATGTCCACGCAGATCCTCGCGAGCAAGCTCAACGGCGCGATGGGGCTCGCGTACGTGGAGACGACGGTGCTCGCCATCACGGCGGTGGCGGCGCTCGTGCTCCTGCGGCGCTTCGAGCGCCGCCGGAGCTACGCGATGATGGGGAAGGGGCGCGTGACACGCCGCCCGGTGATGTCGCCCGGCATGCGCACGGCCGCCGCCGCGGCGGCGCTGGCGACGGTGGTCGTGCTCCTCCTGCCGCACGCGATGCTCGTGCTCGTCGCCTTCGCGCGCGACGGCGCGTGGACGACGCAGCTCCTTCCCCCCGCGTACACCACCGAGAACTTCGCGCGCCTCGCGAGCGACGCGCAGCTCTGGCTGCCGATTCGCAACTCGCTCAGTATGGCCGCCCTTGCGACGGCGGCGAACGTGATCGTCTGCTTCGGCGCCGCGTATCTGATCGTGCTCCGGCGCTTCCGCGGACGACGCGCGCTGGAGCTGCTCGTCGCGCTCCCTTGGGCGATCCCCGCAACGGCGATCGCGCTCGGCCTCGCGAGCACGTTCAACAAGAACGATCCGCTCACCGCCCGCGTGCTGCTCGTGGGCACCTTCTGGATCCTGCCGCTCGCCTACTTCGTGCGCGGCATCCCGCTCGTGTCGAACGCCGTGCAGGGATCGCTCGCGCAGATGGATCCATCGCTGGAGGACGCCGCGCGCGGGCTCGGCGCCTCCTGGTGGCTCACCATGCGCCGCGTCGTCATCCCCGCCGCGCGCCCCGGTCTCGTGGCTGGCGCGATGCTCGCGGCGGTGATGGGCATCGGCGAGTTCGTCGCGAGCGTCGTGCTCTACACGCACGCCAATCGCCCCGTGTCGGTGGAGATCCTCGCGCAGATCCGCGACCTGAGCTTCGGCACCGCGGCGGCCTACAGTGTGCTCCTCATCGCGATGGTGCTCGCGATCACCCTCGGCGCGCGGCGCTGGGAGTCGCGGATCGTGCGCGCGGAGACGGCGATCCTCGGATGACGAGTGTCGTCGCCGCACCGGCGTCAACAAGAAAGCGCCCACGTGTCGTCATCGTCGGCGGCGGATTCGCCGGGCTCGCGGCCGCCAAGGCGTTCCGCGGCGCGCCGGTGGACGTGACCCTTCTCGACCGCACGAACCACCACACCTTCCAGCCGCTGCTGTATCAGGTAGCGACGGCGGTGCTCGCGCCGAGTGAGATCGCATCGCCGATCCGATGGCTCCTCCGCCGGCAGCTGAACGTGACCATCCTGCTGGCGAACGTGGATCGCATCGATGTGGCGCGCCGCGTGGTCGTCACCGATGGCGGCGCGCGACAGTACCCGTACGACTCTCTCATTGTCACCACCGGCGCGCGGCACGCCTACTTCGGCCATCCCGAATGGGAGCCGCTCGCGCCGGGGCTCAAGAGCCTGGAGGACGCGCGGGAGATGCGCCGCCGCTTCCTGCTGGCCTTCGAGGAGGCGGAGAAGAGCGACGACCCGGACGCCCGCGCCGCGTGGCTCACCTTCGTGATCGTGGGCGCCGGTCCCACCGGCGTCGAGCTCGCCGGCGTGCTCCCCGAGGTCGCGAAACGTGGGATCGCGGGCGACTTCCGCCGCATCGACACGCGGCGCACCCGCGTGATTCTGCTCGAGCTCGGGCCGCGTGTGCTGCCCACCTTCCCCGAAGTACTCTCCGAGCGAGCGCGCCGGGATCTCATCGACCTCGGCGTCGAAGTGCGCACCGGCGCGCTCGTCACCCGTATCGACCGGGACGCCGTCTTCGTGGGCGACGAGCGGATCGCGTGCCGCACCGTGTTCTGGGCGGCGGGGAACGCCGCGTCACCGCTCGCGAAGACGCTCGGCGCGCCGCTCGACCGCCAGGGACGCGTGATGGTGGAGCCCGACCTCTCGGTGCCGGGTCATCCGGAGATCTTCGTCGCCGGCGACCTCGCCGTGTTCGCGAAGGACGACGGGTCGCCGGTGCCCGGCGTCGCGCCGGCCGCGAATCAGGAAGGACGCGCCGCGGCGAAGAACATCCTTCGTACGTTGCGCGGCGAGCCGCGAATACGTTTTCGCTACCGCGACAAGGGGAATCTTGCGACGATCGGGCGGCATCGCGCCGTGGCGCAATTCCCCTGGTTCAACGTGAGCGGATTCCTCGCCTGGTGGCTGTGGCTCTTTGTCCACATTCTGTACCTGGCGGGTTTCCGCAATCGCCTCGTCGTCGCGATCGAGTGGGGGTATGCGTACTTCACCTACCGTCGCGGCGCCCGCGTGATCACCGCGCGCATCGGCGATCCGCCGATCGACTAAGAAGGAGACTAGCGGCGTTCCTCCGCCAACTCCGCCGGCTCCTCCCGCGTGTCCTGTCGCGCGGCTTCCTCGCTGTGCGCGGAATACTGCTGGAGACCGAAGCCGAGCCAGATCGTGCTCGCCACGAGCACCGCCGACGTCCCGAAGGGGATCCCCGGGCGGTAATGGTCCCACGCGTATCCCGCGAACAGCGGATAGACGGCGCGCGCGATCCCCGCATAGGTCTGCTGCACGCCCATGTAGAGGCCGCGCTCGTGCTCGCCCACCACGCGGGAGAGCAGTCCGGTCGTGGCGGGAAAATTGAACGCGGTGCCGAAGGGGATGAGCGCCACCACCAGCGCGAGCGGCAGATACGACATGAGGCCCGGCACCTGGAGCGGGTGCACCACGACCACGAGCGCGATACCGAGGGCAAGCAGCGCCGTACCGAAGCGCGCGGTGCGCACCTCGCCGAGCCTATCCACCACCGGCCCCACGAGGAAGACGCGCACCAGGACGCTGATCGCGCCGATGTACGCGAAGAAATATCCGATCGTCGCCGCGGTGACGCCCCAGTAATCCTTGAGATAGAGCGACAACGTGGGATTGATGCCGTAGAACGCGCCCATGCAGATCGCGTACATCCAGATGAGGCGCGACGCCGGCTCACCGGGGAACAAGAAGACTCGGTAGACGATCGTCATTGGCGAGCGCGCGGTCTTGCTCCTCTCGCGCGCCCGCGCGCTCTGCATCTCGGTGAGGTAGCGGGCGGCGAACCAGATGTTCACCACGCACAACAGCGCCGCGATGAGCCCCGGCCCCGTCTCGCCGAGCTTGATCGCCTGCGCTCCGACCAGCGGGCCGAGCACCACGCCGAGATTCGTCGCGCTCGAGAGCCAGCCGAGCCCGCGCGCGCGATTCTTCGGCTCCACCGCGTCCGCCACGTACGCCTGGATGACGCCCGTCGTTCCGCCGCCAGCGCCCTGCACGAGCCGGCACGCGAGCAGCATCCAATACGAGGTGGAATAGGCGAACACCACGTACGCGATCGCCGAGGCGGTGAGCCCGACGATCAGCGCGGGCTTTCGCCCGTACTTGTCGGAGATCCGCCCCCAGAGCGGCGCGCTCAGCAGTTGCATCACCGCGAAGGCGGTGATGAGCAGACTCACCTCGAGCCCATTCGCGCCGAAGCGAGACGCGTAGAAGGGGAAGAGGGGGAAGACCATCAGACCGCCCACCATATCGATGAAGGCGGTGGTCATCAGGACGCCGAGCTTTCCGGCGTCCCCGGCGCGCAGCGAGTCGAGCTGCTTCGAGAAGTAGTTCGTCACGCGCGCAATCTACTCCGCTCTCCCTAGCGCCGCGGGGGGGACGGCTCGGCCGACCACCCCTGCGAGCGCCACGATCGTGAGGACGTACGGGATCATTTGGATGAACTGGCTCGCGATGATCTGCGTTCCCTGCAGCTGGATCTGCAGCGTCTCGGCGGCGGCGAAGAAGAGGCACGCGATCGCGGCGCGCATCGGATCCCAGCGGCCGAAGATCACGGCAGCGAGCGCGATGAAGCCGCGGCCGGCGGTCATCTCATCGGTGAACTGGTGCTGGTCGAGCGCGAGATACACGCCGCCGAGCGCCGCGAGCGCACCGGAGAGGGCCACCGCGGTGAGTCGCACGCGCGACACGCGGACGCCGAGCGTCTCCGCGGCCTGCGGATGCTCCCCCACGGCGCGCACGCGGAGCCCGTACGGCGTGCGGTAGAGGAGCCAGGCGAGTGCCGGCGGCACGAGCAGGCCCAACAGGATGAGCGGGTTGCGAACGAGTGAG
>JAYUMO010000174.1:0-2710 GCA_043762555.1 Gemmatimonadaceae bacterium
GCCGGGAACTGGTCGATGAGCCGGTCGACGGTGGACGTCGCGCTCGTCGTGTGCAGCGTGCCGAACACCAGGTGCCCCGTCTCCGCCGTCTCGATCGCGATCGACACCGTCTCCAGGTCGCGCAGCTCGCCCACGAGCACGATGTCCGGGTCCTCGCGCAGCGCCGCGCGCAGCGCGTGCTTGAACGAGGTCGTGTGCACCCCCACCTGGCGCTGCGTGATGATGCACTTCTTGTTGGCGTGCACGAACTCGATCGGGTCCTCGATCGTGATCACGTGGTCGTTGCGCGTCTCGTTGCAGCGGTCCACGAGCGCGCAGAGCGTGGTGGACTTGCCGCTCCCGGTGGGGCCGGTCACGAGCACCAGCCCGCGTGTCAGGTTGCAGAGTTGGGTGACCTCGTCGCCGAGGCCGAGCTGCTTGATGGTGACCACCTTCGCCGGGATGACGCGGAAGACGGCGCCGGCGCCGTGGTGGTCGCGCAGCGCGTTGCAGCGGAAGCGGGCGACGCCGGGGATCTCGTAGGCGTAGTCCGTGTCGTTGAGCTCTTGAAACTCGTTGCGATTGCGCTCCGGCATGATCGCGCGAAGCATCCCCTCGAGCTTGGCGTTGGCCATCGCGCCGGTGCCGGGAATCCGGCGCATCTCGCCGTCGTGGCGCACGATCGGCGGCTCGCCGACGCGGAGGTGCAGGTCGCTCCCCCCGTCGGCGACGAGCCGCTTGAGCAGCACCTCGAGCTCCGCCTTGAAAAAGCTGTCCGCCGGCTCGGAGTCCGCGTTCACCCGGATCTCGGCCCGAGGTGAAGGAGCCGCGACGGGCTCCACTAAAACCTCGGGGGGAGCGCCCTTCGCCGCGTCGGCCGCCGCCGGCTCGGGGTGCAGGCTCGCGACGAGCCGCCCCGCGGCGAGTCCGATGCGCGCGTTGAAGCCCCGCCCCTCGGCGCGATAGACGAATGCGGTATCGCGGCCGGCGTCGATGTCCGCGTGCATCGCGTCCGGCGCCAGCTCCCGCATCATCGCCGTCAGCTGCGCCCCCGTGATCGGCGCCTTGGTGACGGGCCGCGGCACCCCGGCGAAGTCGAAGATGGCGACGTCATCCGCCTTGAGGAGCAGCGCAGTCGCGCCGTTCTGGAGGAGTGCGGAGAGGAAGCGGTCGAGGTGGGGCATGAGACTCGGGACTCGGGACTCGGGACTCGGGACTCGAAAACAGAACCGTCAACCTATCACGCGGGGGGCATATGCTCCGTCACGCCCCCGGCAAGGAGTATCACCAGGCACGGCCGTTCGCGCAACGAGAAGCTGATCTCACCGGTGAGCGGTTACTAATGACTCTGGACTCTGGACTCCGGACTTGGTCGTATGACTATGGACTACGGACTACGGTCTGCGGACCGCCGTTCACGCGTGCAAATGCTCTTCCCGTTCATACATCTCCTTTCGCTCCAGCTGCAGCGTCACATGCGTTATCCCGAACAGCACCAGCGCATCATGACAATGCTCCAGCACGTGCTGGTGCCGCCCGGGCTCCCGCACGATCGCGTGCGCGCTCAGCGCGATCACGCCGCTCGTCACGCTCCACACGTGCAGGTCGTGGACGCTCTCCACCCCGGGGATCGCCTCGAGTTGCGCGCGCACGGCCGCCAGCGAGATGTGCGCCGGCGTCGACTCCAGCATCACGTCCACGCTGTCGCGCACGAGCTGCCACGCGCCGCGCACGATGAGCAGCGTGACGAACAGCGACGCGATCGTGTCGGCGCTGAGCCAGCCGGTGAACCAGATGACGAGCCCGGCGACGATGGTGCCCACGAAGCCGAGCAGGTCGCCGAGGATGTGTAGATAAGCACCGCGCACGTTCATGCTGTCACGGCTCGCGGGGTGCAGTACGCGCGCCGACGCGATATTGGCGCCGAGCCCGAGCGCCGCCACCGCGAGCATCAGCCCGCTGGCCACCGGCTCCGGATGTCGCAGCCGCGCGACCGCCTCCCAGACGATGAGCGCGGAGACGAGCAGCAGCGTGGCGCCGTTCACGAAGGCGGCCAGGATCTCCAGCCGGTGATAGCCGTAGGTGCGGCGCGGCGTCTCGGGGCGGCGGCTGAACCAGGCGACGAAGAGCGAGAGCCCGAGCGCCCCGACGTCGGTGAGCAAGTGCCCGGCGTCGGCGAGGAGCGCAAGCGAATTGGCCGCCATCCCCCCCGCGAATTCGGCGACGAGCAGCACCGAGGTGATCGCGAGCGCGATCCGGAGCCGGCGCCGCTGATCGGCACCCCCCGCATCATCGATGTGAGTGTGCCCGTGCTCCGTTTTTTGGCCACGGTGCGCGTGCACGTGGCCGGGCGTCATCGAGCGGCCACCAACGCGGCGATGCGCGCGCACTCGAGGATCGCGCGGATCATGCTCTCCGGCTTCGCCTCCCCCGTGCCCGCGATGTCGATCGCGGTCCCGTGATCGGGGGAGGTGCGCGGGAAGGGCAGGCCGAGCGTCACGTTCACCGCTTCCCCGAACGACGCCACCTTGATCGCCGTCATCCCCACATCGTGGTACGGCGCAATAACCGCGTCGAACTCCCCTCGCATCGCGCGCACGAACACGGTGTCGGCCGGGAACGGGCCGGCGATCCCGGCGGCGCGCGCCGCGGGCGCGAGCACCCGGTCGTCCTCGTCGCCGAAGCGCCCCTGGTCGCCCGCGTGCGGATTGAGCGCGCAGAGCGCGAGGCG
>JAYUMO010000175.1:0-6841 GCA_043762555.1 Gemmatimonadaceae bacterium
GTTCGCGGCTTGGGTCGCGTCGAAGCGTGGCGCGTGATCGAGCATCGAGTCGTGGTGCGAGGAAAGGTAGAATCGCGGTCCGACCTCGCCGGAAACGTAGCGTCGCGAGAGCGCCTCCGCCCCTCCCCTTGCCCTCTCGCCACGCATCGCGCCTCTTACTCTCCTCGCTCCCGAATCCCGAATCCCTCATCCCGAATCCCTCGCCACTTATGCGCATGCACTCACGTCTCGCCACGCTCACTCTCCTCGTCGCCCCCGCCGCCCTGCTCGCCCAGTCCGCGGCCACCCTCGACACGACGGCCTTCAACGCGCTCACCTGGCGCGAGATCGGCCCCTTCCGCGGCGGCCGGTCGGTGGCCGTCACCGGCTCCGTGGCCCGCGCCAATGAGTACTACATGGGCACCACCGGCGGCGGCGTCTTCAAGACCATCGACGGCGGGCTCACGTGGCGCGCGACGAGCGATGGCTTCTTCGGCGGCACGATCGGCGCGATCGCGGTGAGCGAGTCGAATCCCGACGTCGTCTTCGTCGGCACCGGCGAGTACCCGATCCGCGGCAACGTCTCCAACGGCGACGGCGTCTACCGCTCCGACGACGCCGGCAAGACATGGGTCTACGTCGGGCTCGCCGACACGCGGCAGATCTCTCGCGTCAAGATCCATCCCAAGAATCCGGACGTCGTGTACGTGGGCGCGCTGGGGCACGCCTTCGGGCCGAACGCGGAGCGCGGAGTGTTCCGCTCCTCGAACGGCGGCAAGACGTGGAAGAAGGTGCTCTTCCGCAACGACTCGACCGGCATCAGCGACCTCGTGATCGATCCGAGCGATCCCAAGGTGCTCTTCGCCGCCTTCTGGCAGGCCGGCCGCAAGCCATGGCTGCTCTCGAGCGGCGGCGCGGGGAGCGGGATCTTCAAGTCCACCGACGGCGGCGACACGTGGAAGGAGCTCACCAAGAACCCCGGGCTCCCGAAGTCGACGATCGGCAATATCGGGATCACCGTGTCGGCCGCGATGCCGGCGCGTGTGTGGGCGATCGTCGAAGCCGATTCCGGCGGCGTCTTTCGGTCGGATGACGGCGGCGCGACGTGGACGCGAATGAATTGGGAGCGAAAGCTCCGCCAGCGCGCGTGGTACTATTCGCGGATCTTCGCGGATCCGAAGGACTCGCTCACCGTCTACGTGCTCAACACGTCGATCTGGCGCTCCAAGGACGGCGGCCGGACGTTCAGCCGCGTGCGCGATCCGCACGGCGACAATCACGACCTCTGGATCGCCGCCGACAACCCGCAGCGGATGATCAACGGCAACGACGGCGGCGCGAATGTGTCCGTCAATGCCGGCCGCACCTGGACGGCGCAGACGTTCGCCACCGCGCAGTTCTATCACGTGTCCACCACCAATCACTTCCCGTACTGGGTGTGCGGCACGCAGCAGGACAACTCGAGTCTCTGCGGGCCGAACGCTCAGCCGGGCGGCACGCACATCGGCGACTGGAAGGCCGGCGGCGGCTGCGAATCGGGATACATCACGCCGCGTCCCGACCAGCCGGACATCGTCTTCGCCGGCTGCTATGGCGGCAGCATCACGCGCACCGATCTGCGCACGGGCTTCCAGCGCGATGTGTCCCCCTGGCCGATCAATCCGCTCGGCCACCCGTCCGAGGACGCGCGCTATCGTCTGCAGTGGACGGCACCGATCGTCGTCTCCCCGAATGATCCCAACGTGCTCTACGTGGGCGCCAACGTGATCTTCCGCTCCACCGACGAAGGACAGTCGTGGAAGGCGATCAGCCCCGATCTCACCCGCCACGATCCGAAAACGCTCGGTCCTTCGGGCGGTCCGATCACCAAGGATCACACGGGCGTCGAGACCTACGGCACGGTGTTCACCATCGCCGAGTCGCCCAGGGAGAAGGGAACGATCTGGGCGGGCTCCGACGACGGATTCATCAGCGTCACGCGCGACAACGGTGCCACGTGGACGAATGTCACGCCGAAGGACCTCGGCGACTTCACGCGCGTGTCGATCATCGAGGCGTCGCCGCACGCCGCCGGCACCGCGTACCTGGCGGTGAATCGTTACCAGCTGGATGATCTGCGCCCGTACATCTTCGAGACCACCGACTACGGCAAGAGCTGGAGGCGGATCGACGGGGGGATCAGCGCGAGCGAGTTCGTGCGCGTGGTCCGCGAGGATCCGGTGCGGAAGGGGATGCTCTTCGCCGGCACCGAGCGCGGCGTCTGGGTCTCCTTCGACGACGGCGGCCACTGGGTGCGCCTGCAGCGCAATCTGCCGCCGGTGCCGGTGCACGATCTCGTGGTCAAGGACAACGATCTCGTCGCCGCGACGCACGGACGCTCCTTCTGGATCCTGGATGACATGAGCGCACTGCGCACGCTGTCACCCGCGGTCACCGGCAGCGCACCGCATCTCTTCGCGCCAAGCGCCACGTATCGGGTGGGCTGGGGAGGCTCCTTCCCCTCCTTGGGGCAGCCCGCCGGCCAGAATCCGCCGAGCGGCGCGATCATCGACTACTGGCTCAAGGACACCACGCAGACAGTGACGCTCGAATTCCTGGACGCGAGCGGAAAGCTCATCAAGAAATTCACTAGCGAGGCCGACACCTTCGCCGTCGCCGACAGCCTGCGTCACCGGGCGACGCTCGACAGTCTCCGCGATCTGGGTATCCTCGCGCCGAGCGTGGACACGACCGTCATCCGCCGCGTGCATCCGGAGGACGAAGAAGCGCCCGCGCACCCCGGCGCGCCCGATCGCGTGCCGAAGAACCGCGGCATGAATCGCTTCGTCTGGGACCTCCAGTATCCCGACGCTGCGTGGTTCAGCCGGATGGTGCTCTGGACCGGTTTTCTCCCCGGGCCGGCGGTGGTCCCCGGCAGCTACACCGTGAAGCTCACCGTCGGCGACAAGGCGGAGATACAGACGTTCGCGCTCAAGAAGGACCCGCGCTCGACGGCCACGCAAGCTGATCTCGAGGAGCAGTTCACGCTGCTGCTCCAGATCCGAGATGCCGTGTCGGCGACGAACAACGGCGTGCGCACGATACGGAACGTGAAGGCGCAGCTCGCCGACCGTCAGGGGCGCGCGGCAAAGGCGCAGGCCGGCGGCTCGCTCGCGTCGCTCGCCGTGGCGCTCGTGGCCCGGATGGATCCGATCGAAGCGGAGCTGTACTCCGTGCGGAACCGCGCGGGACAGGACATGCTGAATTATCCGATCAAGCTGAACGATCAGCTCGGCTCGCTGTTCTACTCCGTGGCGAGCACCGACGCGAAGCCGACGGCGCAGGAGTACGAGGTGTTTAAGATCTTGAGTGCCTCGTTGGACGCGCAGCTGGCGGCGCTGAAGAAGGCGCTGGACGCTGAGTTGCCGAAAGTGAATGCGGAACTCGCGAGGATGAAGCTGGAGGGGATAGCGGCGACTCCATAACTGCGGTCCGTAGTCCGTAGTCCATAGTCCGTAGGGAGACAGTAGAGGATGGGAACTGCCGGCCGTTCCCACGCCCCACTGGCTCCCTATGGACTACGGACTATGGACTATGGACTGTAGTCAGTAGTGCGTTCCGTCCTAGCGCACGCCGCGAATAAGGATGATCTCATCGGGCGGCCGATCCGGCCCCCCTCCCCTCAGGGGACTCTCTCCTTCCACCGCACCAGGGAACCACACATGACCACGAGCACGCGACGCGTCGCACTTCTCACCGCCTCGGTTCTGGCCTTCGCGCTCCTCGCGAATGTCGGGGCTCAGGCACAGCAGACCACCGGCACCCCGGGGTCGCCCACAGCCACGACGACGGTCGACGGCCGCTATCTGCCGCCCCCGCCGCAGCCCTTTCCGGGGCAGATCGACGTCAACGCGGTGACGTCGAAATCCGCCTGGCCAGCGCAAATCGTTCCGCCCAAGGGGGCGCCGAACGTCCTGCTGATCATGACCGACGACGTCGGCTTCGGCGCGCCGAGTACCTTCGGCGGCGTGATCCCGACTCCGGCCATGGATCGGATCGCGAACGCGGGGCTGCGCTACACGCAGTTCCACTCCACCGCGCTCTGCTCGCCGACCCGCGCCGCGCTCATCACCGGGCGCAATCATCACTCCGTGGGCTTCGGCCAGATTTCCGAGATGGCCACCGGCTTTCCGGGCTATGACAGCTTCCTCGGCCGGGATGCGGTGTCGATCGGCGAGATCCTCAAGGACAACGGCTACAGCACCTCCTGGTTCGGCAAGAATCACAACACGCCGGCCTTCCAGGCGAGCCAGGCCGGGCCCTTCGATCAATGGCCGATCGGCATGGGCTTCGAGTATTTCTACGGATTCATCGGCGGCGATGCGAGCCAGTGGGAGCCCAACCTCTTCCGCAACACCACGGCGATCTATCCGTACATGGGGCACCCGGGCTGGAATCTGATCACCGCGATGGCCGATGACGCCATCGACTGGATGGAGCAACTGAACCAGATCTCCCCCGACAAGCCATTCCTCGTGTACTACGTGCCGGGTGGCACGCACGCGCCGCATCACCCCACCCCCGAGTGGATCGCGAAGTTCAAAGGGAAGTTCCACATGGGCTGGAACGCGCTACGCGACACGATCTTCGCCAATCAGAAACGGCTCGGCGTCATTCCCGCCGACGCGAAGCTCACGCCGTGGCCCGACAGTCTGCTCAAGCGCTGGGACAAGCTGACGGCGGACGAGAAGAAGATGTTCGAGCGGCAGGTGGAGGTGTACGCCGCCTATCTCGCCTACACCGATCACGAGATCGGCCGGGTGATCCAGGCGGTCGAGGATATGGGCAAGCTCGACAACACGCTCATCATCTACATCAGCGGCGACGACGGCTCGAGGGCGGAAGGTTCGCTGAACGGCACGCCGAACGAGGTGGCGCAGTTCAACAGCGTCGAGGTGCCGGTCGCGGACCAGCTCAAGTACTTCTACGACGCGTGGGGATCGAACCAGACCTACAATCACATGGCGGTGGGCTGGACGTGGGCCTTCGATACGCCGTACCGGTGGACGAAGCAGGTCGCGTCGCACTTCGGCGGCACGCGGCAGGGAATGGCCATCTCGTGGCCGGCCCGCATCAAGGACGTGGGCGGGATCCGGAATCAGTTCCACCACGTGATCGACGTCGTGCCCACGATCCTCGAGGCCACGGGGATCCCGGCGCCGGTGATGGTGAACGGCATCGCGCAGAAGGCGATCGAAGGCGTGAGCATGATGTACAGCTGGGACAAGGCGAACGCGACCGTCGCCACCCGACACCGCACGCAGTACTTCGAGATGTTCGGCAATCGAGGCATTTATCACGACGGCTGGTACGCGAACACGACGCCGATCAGCCCGCCGTGGATCCTCGGCGCGACGCCGAACCCGGACGTCGTCAACGCCTACAAGTGGGAGCTGTACGACCTGAGCAAGGATTGGACGCAGAACACGAACGTGGCGGCCGCCAATCCGGCGAAGCTGAAAGAGATGCAGGACCTGTTCATGATGGAGGCCGCGAGGTACCAAGTCTTCCCGTTGGACAACTCGCTCGCCTCGCGCATGGTGACTCCGCGTCCCAGTGTCACCGCCGGCCGGAGCGTCTTCGTGTATACGAAGGCGATGACGGGGGTGCCGATGGGCGCTTCCCCGCAGCTGATCGCGACGTCGTACACGATCACGGCGGAAGTGGAGGTGCCGCAGGGCGGCGGAGAGGGGATGATGGTCACCCAGGGCGGCCGCTTCGGCGGCTGGGGCTTCTATCTCGCGAAGGGAAAGCCCACGTGCACCTGGGACCTGCTCGGCCTGAAGCGGGTGAAGTGGCAGGGCGGGGAGGCGCTCACGCCGGGCAAGCACGTCATCGTATTCGACTTCAAGTACGACGGCCTCGGCTTCGCCACGTTCGCCTTCAATAACATGAGCGGAGTGGGCCGCGGCGCCACCGGCACGCTCTCGGTGGACGGCAAGGTCGTCGCCACCCAGACGATGGCGGCCACCATCCCGATCACGCTGCAGTGGGATGAGACGTTCGACATCGGCTCCGATACCGGAACGCCCGTGGACGATCAAGACTATCAAGTGCCCTTCGCCTTCACGGGCACGATGACGAAGCTGACGATCAAGATCGATCGGCCGCAGCTGACGCCGGAGGATATTCGGAAGCTGAAGATGGGGGCGCAGAGGAGTAATTCGTCGAGCGAATAAGGCAAGCAAGAGCGGTCCGTAGTCCGTAGTCCGTAGTCCATAGTCCGCAGGGAGCTAGTGGAGCGTGGAGGGCCGGCCCTTCCTACTCTCTACTGTCTCCCTGTGGACTATGGACTACGGACTACGGACTGCTCTTATTCCTGAGCGGCGGACCACCCTTTCCCTCGTCCGGGTGTCCAACGGGCGAGTAGACCGCTCCCTCCAAGCCCCCCCGCCCATGGAAACTTTCCTCAAGGACGTCACCTACGGCGTGCGCACGCTGCGCAAAAGTCCCGCCTTCGCGCTAACAGCGCTCATCACGCTCGCGCTGGGCATCGGCGCGAGCACGGCGATCTTTAGTGTGGTGAACGCGGTGCTGCTTCGGCCGTTGCCGTACGCGAACGCCGACCGGCTCGTGATCATCAACAGCGAGATGCGCAATCGGAAGGTGAAAGATTTCCCCTTCCCGCCGGGGGACATCAAGGACCTGCGCGACCAGGTGAGCACGATGGACGCGATCGCCGGCGTGATCACCTTCCGGCAACCGCTCACCGAGCCGAACGCCGAGCCGGAGCAAGTGCAAACGGCGCTCGTGACCAACAATTTGCCGTCCATCCTCGGTGCGCGGATCGAGCTCGGCCGCGATTTCAACGAGGACGATGCGA
>JAYUMO010000176.1:0-7958 GCA_043762555.1 Gemmatimonadaceae bacterium
GAGCGCGCACACCGCCTCGCGTTCCGCGGCGGCGAAGGGTGCGAGCACGAACTCCTCCAGCGGGCCGTGCAGCCGCGTCTCGTCGAGCGGCCGTATCCCCACGCGCAGCCGCGCGTACCGCCGCGAGCCTACCTGCCGCTCGATGCTCTTGAGTCCGTTGTGGCCGCCGCTCGATCCGTCGGCGCGCAGGCGCCAGGTGCCGACCGGGATCGCGACGTCGTCCACGCACACGAGGAGATCCTGCGCCGGGTTCCAGGCGGGGCGGCGGAGATACGGCACGAGCACCTCGCCGCTCAGATTCATGTAGGTGAGCGGCTTGACGAGTCGCACGTGCGCGGCGCCGAGGCGGCCGCTGACGCTGCGCGCGCGCCCGTCGTCGCGCCAGCGGCCGAGATGCCAAACGTCGGCCAGGTGGTCCACCACCCACCAGCCGACGTTGTGGCGCGTGCGCTCGTATTGGCGCCCGGGATTCCCGAGACCGACGATGACCTTCATGCCGAGCGGCGAAGCGGAGCGGAACGCCGCCCCGATCCGCTACTTCTCCTTCTTCTCCTTCTTCTCCTTCTTCTCCGGCTCGGCCTCTTCGTCCGTCGGCTTGGGCTTCCGGATCAACTCGGGCTCGACCGGGGCCTCGGCCTCCACGCCTTCCACGCCCTCCACGCCCTCCACCGCTACCGGCGCGACCTCCGTCTCGAGACGCGGCGGCACGACCACACAGACCGTGGCGTTCAGATCCTCGAGCACCTTCAATCCGGCCGGCAGCTGCAGATCACTCACGTGCAGCGACTGATTGAGCGTGAGCGCATCCACATTGAGATCGAAGTGGTTCGGGATCTTTGCCGGGTCCACTTCCACCTGGACGGAGCGCATGATCTGGTCGAGCGTGCCCCCCTGATTGCGCACGCCGTCGGGAGAGCCGACGAGGACGATCGGGATATCGACCGTTACCGCCTCGCCGGCCACCAGCTCCTGGAAATCGACGTGCAGGACCTGGCGCCGCAGGGGATGGCGCTGCACCTCGCGAATGAGCGAGCGCGCCACCTTGCCGCCGATGTTCACTTCGAAGACGG
The DNA here is from genome assembly GCA_043762555.1 of Gemmatimonadaceae bacterium. Lineage (GTDB taxonomy): Bacteria > Gemmatimonadota > Gemmatimonadetes > Gemmatimonadales > Gemmatimonadaceae > DATKOH01. The sequence continues at coordinate 1,071 of JAYUMO010000176.1, forward strand.
TGGTGTCCGCGGAGACGCGGTCGAGCATCCGCTCGATCTCGCGCGCGTCCAGTGTGATGGACTGCGGCTCGCGGTGGTGTCCGTAGATGACGCCGGGCACCTGCTGGGCGAAGCGCAGCTTGCGGGCCGCGCCCTTCCCGGTGGTGGTCCGCGCCTGGGCGGTCAGCTTCTCAGTGGCCATGATTCGGTCTCGCGTGCGGGTGCTCGAGCAACGGTCGGGCGGCGGTCATTCGAAGAGCGAACTGACGGATTCGTCGCTGTGCGTGTAGCGGATCGCTTTGGCCAGGAGCTCGCCTACCGAGAGCACCCGCAGCTTCTCGAAGCGCCGCGCCGGCGGCAACGCGATCGTATCGGTCACGGTCACCTCGGCGATCGGCGCCGCGCAGAGCCGCTCGACGGCGGGGCCGGAGAGCAGCGCGTGCGTGGCGCAGACGTAAATGTCGTTGGCGCCGAGCGCCTTGAGCGCGCGAGCCGCCTCGGACACCGTGCCCGCGGTGTCGATCATGTCATCCGGGATCAGACAATCCCGCCCTTCCACTTCACCGACCACGTTCAGCACCTCGGCCACGTTCGCTGTGGGCCGCCGCTTGTCGATGATCGCGAAGGTGCCGTTGAGGCGCTTCGCGAATCCCCTCGCCATCTTCGCCGAGCCGACGTCCGGCGCGACGACCACGAGGTCCTTCAACCGCTTCTTGCGATAGTGCGACGTCAGCACCGGGGCGGCGTAGAGGTGATCGACGGGAATGTCGAAGAACCCCTGGAGTGCGTGCTGGTGGAAATCGATCCCCAGCACCCGGTCCGCGCCCGCCGTGATGATCATGTTGGCGACGAGCTTGGCCCCGATCGCCACGCGCGGTTGGTCCTTCCGGTCCTGCCGCGAGTAGCCGTAGTACGGCATCACGCAGGTGATGCGGGCCGCCGAGGCGCGCCGGGCCGCGTCGATCAGGAGCAGGAGCTCCATGATGTTCTCGGCCGGCGGATTCGTCGGCTGCACGATGAACACGTCGTGCCCGCGCACGTTCTCGTCGATGCGAACGAAGATCTCGCCATCGGCGAAGCGGCTCAGCGTGACCTTTCCGAGTTCGACACCGAGCGTGCGGCTGATCTCCTCCGCCAACGCGCGATTCGCCGTGCCCGACAGGAGCTTGAAGCCGCGGCGCGGGACGCTTAGGTCATCCATGGTGCCGTAGCCTCTAAACCTAGTCGGAAAGAGAGATCAGGTCAACGGAAGTGCGGTCCGTAGTCCTCAGTCCATAGTCCGTAGTCACCGCGGACTACGGACTACGGACTATGGACTATGGACTTGTCTTCTCCCATTGCCCCCGGTGGATTCGAACCACCATTCCCGGATCCAAAGTCCGGTGTCCTGCCGTTGGACGAGGGGGCAGCGGCCAGGCGCAAGCTACAGCCGCCGGCGTGCGCACTCAAGCTCACGCGTGCGCGTCGATCATCTCCACCGGCGCCGCGCTCGTCGCCGTGCGCGTGATCGACACCGTGCCCGGCACCGCCTTCGCGATCGTCGCCGCCGCCGGCGGCAGCGCGAAGATCCCGTACACGGTGGACCCCGAACCCGTCATCCGCGCGATCGACGCGCCGGAGCGCCGGAGCGCGTCGGCGATCCCGCTCAACCCGGCGTGCCGCGCCGCGACCACGGCCTCGAAATCATTCTCCGTGAGCGACGCGAGCGACTCCCAGCTCGCCAAGCGCTCCACCCCCGTGAGCCGCGCCACGGGCGCGACGTCGCCGCGGTCCGCATCCAGCCACGCGTACGCGTCCGCCGTGGAGACGGAGAATCCGGGCTGCACCAGCACCACGCTGCGCTCCGGGAGCGCGGGCAGTCGGAGCATCCGCTCGCCCCGGCCCCACGCGAGCGCGAGCGCGGCGCCGCTCGTGAGGAAGGGCACGTCGGCACCGAGCGGCGCGGCGAGCCGCAATAGCTCCTCCTCGGCCAGCGGGTGCGGCGAGAGCGCGTTCAGCGCGCGCAGCACGGCGCCGGCATCCGCGCTCCCGCCGCCGAGTCCGGCGCCCACCGGGATCCGCTTCTCGATCGTGATCGCAAAGCCGCGCGGCCAGCCCGTCGCCGCCTGCAGCGCGACCGCCGCGCGCCACGCGAGATTCCGCTCCACCGCGCCCGTCTCCGCGCCCCGGCACTCGAGCGTCCGCTCGCGCTCGGTGATCCGCACTGTCACCTCGTCGCCGAGCGCCAGCCGCGCGAAGAGCGTCTCGATCGCATGATAGCCGGTCGTTTCGCGCGCGAGTACCCGGAGCCCGAGGTTGATCTTCGCCTGCGCGAGCACTCGCGCCGCGCGCGCGCCCAAGATCACGCTCACCCGCCGTCGTCTTCCGCGCGCCGCAGGTCGCGGAAATGGAGGCCGAGCCGGCTGAAGTAGTACATGCCGAAGAGCGTGATCGGGAAGAAAGTGAGCAGGTGAAAGCCGATCGCCCAGCTCGTCGCGAGCGCCTTGTCCACGCCGTACAGGCCGAGTCCCACCTGGCCGATCTTCTCGAAGACCCCGAAGAAGCCCGGCGCGCTCGGCACGGCGACGCCGATCGCGATCAACCCCTGCAAGAGGAGCGCCGCGCTGAACCCCGCGGTGATCCCCACCGCCTTGAAGGCGAACAGGAAGGCGACCCCGTTCAGCAGCCAGTGGGCGACGGTCCAGAGCAGCACGGCGAAGAAGCGCGCCGGGTGGCGGAGCACGCCGAGCCCGGAGGCGAAGGCGAGCAGCGCGTCGCGGCCGCGCGCCTCGAAGCGCGGCGCGACCTTTCGCACGAGCCACTCGTAGAGCGTCAGGATCGGCTGCGGGAAGAAGACGATCAGATAGAGCGCGGCGAGCGCGGCGCAGGCGACGACGGCGCCGCCCAGCACGTAGTCGCCCACCGGCCGTCCGCCGATCGGCAGGTCGGGGAAGGAGGGCGACGCCATGGCGACGAGCATCAGCAGGAGCACCACGAACGCATCGAAGACGCGGTCCACCGCGAGCGACGCGAACGCGGCCGAGAAGCTGACGTTCGGCGCCTCGCGCGAAAGGGTGTACGCGCGGGCGAACTCACCGGCGCGCGCGGGGAGGAGATTGTTCCCCATCATCCCGATCGCGGTGGCGCGCCAGAGCTGATCGAAGGGCAGCGCGGGGGCGATCGGATCGAGGATCGTGCGCCAGCGGCGCGCGCGGAGGGGGAAGATCAGCGTCCCCGCGACGGCCGCGCCCAAGAAATACCAGAGATTCGCGGCGCGGAGGTGACCCCAGACGACCGACGGGTCGAGTCCCCAGAGCGTCCAGACGAGCAGCCCCGCGCTGAGTGCGACGCCGACCGCGTTCCGCCAGCGCGCGTTCACCGGGAGCTAGTCGACGAGCGCGAGATCGAGCAGGTCGAACAGCTCTCGCATCTCATCGGGCGACGGCGTGGCGCCGTCGCGCTCCCACTCGTGGCGCAGCGCGACCGCGCGCTCGAGCGCCGCGCGTCCCCGATAGAGCAGCTGCTCGATCGGCACCGCGTCATCGCCGGGGAAGGAGACGGGCGCGCTCAAGGGCTGATCTTCGAGACGGCGGAGCCCCGAGATGCCATCCTGGAGGAAGGCGCGGAGCTGATCGCCGGAGGGGGACGGCGGGCCGGTGCGCGCCGGTGCGGGCGCGGCGGGGGCGCCGGCGGGAGGCCACGCGGGCCACCCGGCTTCCGCCGCCGCCGCGGCGCTGGACACTCGCCGCTCCTCGATCCACGCGGGGGGCGTGGCCGCGGCGGCGCCGGTGAGCCGGCGTTCTGGCGGGCGCGCGGGGGGCGGCACCGCCGGGCGGGCGAAGGGGGGCGAGAATCGCGGCGAGACGCTCGGTGCGGCCGCGAGGGGCGGTGCGGCCGCGACGGGCGGCGCCGCCGCCGGCGGCGTGGCCGGCCGGAGCTCGTCGCTGGCGAGGAGCGCGACCGTCGAGCGGCCTGCCGTCTGCGCGCTCCGCGGCGCGGCGAGCTGCTCGAGCGCCCGCGCGAGCTGCTCGGGCCGCGTGTCCGGGTCCGCGAGCAGCGCCGCGGCGCGGTCGAGCGCCGTCAGCCCCGCTTCATTCAGCGTTGGGACCTTCACGCTCCACTCCGCGGCGAAGCGCGCCACCTGGCGCTCGCCGAAGCTGCTCGCCGCGCTGCCGAGGGCGCGCAGCGCGCTGCGCAATTCGCGCGCGGTGTGGCCGCCGCTGTCGGGGGCGCGAGTCGTGCGCGCCTCGCCCACCACGCGGCGCAGATGCTCGGCCAGGCTCACGACCTCCATCCGGAAGCGCTCGGCGGCGGTGGTCGGCGGCGAGGACGCGGCGCTCACGAGGTGCGGCCCGGCGTCGTCGAAGAAGAGCTGTTCGATCGGGACGATCCGGTCCGCGTTCGCGCCCTCGTCGGGGAGCGCGGCGACCGCATTGTGGAATGCGAGCACCTCGGGGGCGCCGGGCACGGGGCGGCCGCGCTGCGTGATGTCGCGCGAGGCGCGGCGGAGCACGGCGGACGCGGTGGCGAAGAGCGATTTCTGCCGCGCGCTCGGGGACGGATTGGGCGCCGCGAGCTCGAGCGTCTTGAGCGCGTGCTCCACGGCATCGACCACATCCGGCAGCGGCGGCATGTCCTTCAGGTCGGCCACGCCGCGCAGCCCACGCACGCGATCGGCGAGCGCGGCGATGGCGTGCGTATCCTCGGGGGAGGCGACGAGATGCTCGAGCGCCCGCGCGAGGTCGGCGGTCTCGGCGGCGAGGAAATGCGCGCCGCTGAGCGGGGTGTCGGTGGCGGCGGGGGCGGGCACGCCGGGCGTGTTCGGGCCCGGTGCGAGCCGGTCGAGCTCGGCGGTGCGCGCCTGCGCGCGACGATCGTCGTTGGCGCTCCATTCGCGAACCGCGCGCACGAGGATCCGCAGGTCATCCACCGCGGCGACGACGGCGGCGCTCGCCTGCGGCGTCCAGCCCATCGCGCGATTCCGGAGCGCGCGCGCCACGCGCTCGAGCGCGCCGGCGACGTCGGCGATGCCGTACTGCCGCGACATCGTGGCGCTCCCGCGCAGGGCGCGCGCGTAGCGACCGAAGGAATCGGCGTTCGGGCCGGCGGGCCCGGCGGACGCGAGCAGATTGTCGAGGCGCTCGATGTACTCGCTCGCCTCGACGATGAAGAAGTCCAGTACCCCGGCAGATGCGGTCATCCGTGCTCCGACGAACAGCGAGGATCGAACTTAGGCCGCGCCACGCGGCCGGTCAACGCGCGCCCCCGCGCGCGGCGTCCATCGCGGCGCGCATCTCGCGCACCGCGGCGGCCAGTCCGACGAACACCGCGCGGCTCACGATGCTGTGGCCGATATTCAGCTCCTCCACCTCCGGGATCGCGGCCACCGCGCCCACATTGCTCACGGTGAGTCCGTGCCCCGCGTGCACCGCCAACCCGGCCGCCGCCCCGGCGGTCGACGCCTCCACCAGCGCCCGCAGCGTGGCCGCATCGCGCGGATGATGGGCGTACGCGCCGGTGTGCAGCTCCACCGCGTCCGCGCCCAGGTCGCGCGAGCGCCGCACCGCATCGGTCGCAGGGGCGATGAATAGACTGGTACGCACCCCCGCGCGTTTCAGACGGGCCAGCCCCGCGGTGAGCCGCGCCGGATCGCGGGCGATGTCGAGCCCGCCCTCCGTGGTCACCTCCTCGCGTCGCTCCGGGACGAGCGTCACTTGGCGCGGGCGGAGCCGCTCGGCGATCGCGAGCATCTCGTCGGTGAGGGCCATCTCGAAGTTGAACACCGTCCGGACCTCGCGCGCGAGCCGCTCGATGTCGGCGTCCTGCATGTGACGGCGGTCCTCGCGCAAGTGCGCCGTGATCCCATCGGCGCCCGCGTCCTCGCAGACGCGCGCGGCGAGCACCGGATCGGGCTCGTCCGTGCGGCGCGCCTGACGGATCGTCGCGACGTGGTCGACGTTGATGTAGAGACGCTGGTGGGTTGCTCGCACGCGGCCCGCCCGTTAGGTTCGCTCGCGACTGCCAACGGGGCGATCGACATGAAGCGAGTGCGGGTGATGTTGGTCGTGCTCGTCGCGGCGGCGCTGAGCGGCGCCGCGTGCGCCTCGTCCGGCGCCGCGCCGCAGCCCGGGCCGACGTCGGAGGACCCCGGCGCGGCGACGCCGACCCTCGCGATCCAGGCGTTCATGGCCGCGATCAAGGCGCAGGACCTGGATGCCCTCGCCCTCATCTGGGGCTCCGCGAAGGGGCCGGCGCGCGACGTCACCCCGTCCGACCAGCTCCGCAAGCGCGAGCTGATCATGGAGTGCTACCTCCAGCACGACAGCTATCGCGTGGTCGCGGAGATCGCGTCGTCCGCCGAGCTGCACATTGTCACCCTCGCGGTCACCAAGGGGAGCTTCACGCGCGAAACGAAGACGCAGGTCGTGCTCGGGCCGCACCAGCGCTGGTACGTGGCGAACACGGAGTTGGCGCCGCTCCGGGACCTCTGTTCCGGCCAAAGTTCGACCGGCTGAGCGCCGGCTCGGGTGCGGGGAACGCATCGCGGCCGAGATCGATTATTCTTCTGTGAGCTCGATGAGCACGCCGTCGGTGGACGACGGGTGCAGGAAGGCGATCCGCTTTCCCTCCGCGCCCCGGCGCGGCGTCTCGTCGATCAGTCGCAGTCCGGCGGCCCGGCAGCGCGCGAGCGCGGCATCGAGGTCGGGGACGGCGAAGCAGAGGTGGTGGATCCCCGGACCGCGCTGGTCGACGAACTTGGCGACCGGCGAATCCGGGCGCCGCGCTTCGAGGAGCTCGACCAGCGTGTCGCCCGCTGCGAGGCCCGCGATGCGCGCGCCGTCCGCGTCGTCCAGCGGCACGTCGCCGAGCCCGAGGACGTCGCGGTAGAACGGAAGCACCGTCTCGAGCGAGCGGACGGCGATGCCGATG
>JAYUMO010000177.1:0-2704 GCA_043762555.1 Gemmatimonadaceae bacterium
TGCTCCTCCGCCGCCCGCTCGCCCGGTCCTGCCTCGTCGCCCTCGTCGCCCTCGTCGCCCTCGCTGCGCGCGCCGCGTCGGCGCAGGAGCCCTACGCCCGCCTGATCGCCGACGTGCTCCCGCGGGTCGAGCAGGCGGTTGGGCTGCCATTCAAGCATCCGCCGCGCTTCGAAGTGCATTCGCGCGCGGAACTGTACCGCCATCTCGCGCGGATGCTGGAGGGCGAACGCCCGGCCGCCGAGCTCGCCGCCGAGCAGCGCGTGATGCGCATCTTCGGCGTCATCCCCGACACTCTCGACTGGCACGCGCTCCAGCTTCGCATTCTCGCCGAGCAAGTGGTCGGCTTCTACGATCCGGCGACGAAGGTGCTGTATCTCGAGGACGAGCCCGACGATCCGACGCTCGGCATCGTGATCCCGCACGAGCTGGTGCACGCGCTGCAGGACCAGTACCTGGATCTCGATTCGCTGGCGAGCGTGAAGGGCGACGACGACCGCGTGCTCGCCGCGCAGGCCGCGCTGGAGGGACAGGCGACGCTCGTCTCCTTCGAGGTGGCGCTCGGCATGGGGCAGGACTTCCCGGGCGGTGCCGAAGCGATCCGCGAGAGCGTGCAGGAGGAGATGGCCGAGGCGCCGGTCCTCTCCGGCGCGCCGCTCTTCGTGCGCGAGGTCGAGATCTTCCCCTACCTGGGCGGCCTCGACTTCATGATCCGCTTCCAACGCGAGCGGCCAGGGCGCCAGCCCTTTGGCGCCGATCTCCCGACGTCGAGCGCCCAGATCCTGCATCCATCCTCCTACTTCCAAGTGCCGCGGAAGGAGCCGCTGCGCGTCGCGCTCCCGTCGCCGGGCAGCGGCGCGCTGGTGTGCGACAATACCTTTGGCGAGCTGGGAACGCGCGCGCTCCTCGAGCAATTGCTGCGCGATCGGAAGCGCGCCGCGCGCGCGGCAAACGGATGGTCGGGGGACCACTTTGCACTCGTGAGCACCGCGGCCGGCGACGCCGTCGCGTGGCTCACGGTGTGGGAGACGCCCGCTGACGCGGCGGAGTTCGCCGAAGCGGTGCGACGTGCGGCGGCGGCGCGCTACGCGCATCCGCGTGTTCAGCGCGATGGTGCGGCCACGCGCTACGCCGGCGCCGAGCGCGCGATCGTCGTCTGGAGCGGCACCGTCGACGGGCGGGCGGCCGTGCTCTACGAGGACCAGCCCGTCGGCGCGCGCGGCGACCTGCTGGATCTCGCGCAGGTACGGGTAACCGACGCGGGCGCCCCGGCGCGCTGAGGCGCTCTACGTAGGAGAATCCCGTACACCGCCGGGGGGTCGCGCTGACTGTCCTGAGGCGGGGGCCGGGCGATCATTGACCGTGGCCGTGGGAAGAGCACGGTTCACGGCGTACCGATTCCCCTATCCTCCGCCAGGAGCATCCCCCATGCACCGCAAGCTCTCCGCCCTCCTCGCCGGTGCCTTCGCCGCCGGAGTGTGGCTCGCCGCCAGCGCCTTCGCCGGCGCCGGCGCACGCCAGTCGGTGCTGCCCGAGACCGGGCAGATCACCAAAGCGATGATCAACACGGGTCGCAATGTCTTCCACGAGCAGGGCAATTGCTTCATGTGTCACGGCCCCGAGCTGGAAGGGACACTGATCGCGCCTACCCTCCGGGACCACAAGTGGAAGGACGCGAAGGGCGGCACACTACCCGAGATCCATCGCGTGGTCACCAGCGGCGTAGACGGCACCGCGATGGTGTCGCACCCCGGCGGCATCAGCGACGCGCAAGTCGTGTACGTTGCGGTATACGTATGGTCGGTGAGTCACGGGACGGCCAAGCCATGAGCGCCGCCACCCTGACGCGCGTCCTCCCGACCGCGGCGCGCACCGGCGCGCTGCTCGCCCTCGGCGCCACACTGCTCCGCCCCGCCGTCGCCTTGGCCGGCGAGCCGCGGATGGGCGAGCGCTTCACGCTCACCGGCAATAAGAATGCGGCCGCGCAGCTGGCGCGTCGCCTCCCCAGCTTCTCGCGGCAGACCCACCTCGCCTGCAGCGCCTGCCACTATCAGTTCCCGCAACTCACGCCATTCGGCCGACAGTTCAAGCTCAATGGGTACACGCTCTCCGGCCTGCCCGAAATCTCGCAGAAGGACTCGTCGGAGCGGCAGACGCTCAAGCTCTCGCCGATCTCACCGGTGGCGGCGATGGTCGTCATCTCGTTGACGCACGTCGGGAAAACGGTACCCGGCACGTCGAATGGCGACGTGCTCTTCCCCACCCAGCTCAGCCTCTTCTACGCCGGTGAGCTCACGCCGAAGGTCGGCGCCTTCATCCAGCTGACCTACGCGGCGCCCGACGCCGCGATCGGCCTCGACAACGTGGACCTCCGCTTCGCGGACCGGACCAAGCTCGCGGATAAATCGCTCTTGTACGGCATTTCCTTCGAGAATAACCCGACCGTGCAGGATCCGTGGAACACGGTGCCCGCGTGGGGCTTCCCCTTCATGGCCTCTGTGGTCGCACCGGCGCCGGCGGCGGCTCCGCTGATCGAAGGCGCGCTGGCCCAACAGGTAGCGGGATTGGGCGCGTACGGATTGTGGAACGACCTCGTGTACGCCGAGTTCACCGGGTACGCTCGCGCGCCGCAAGGCGTGGCGTATCCGATCGATTCGACGACGACCGGACTCCCCGGGAGCTTCAGCCCGTATTGGCGGCTGGCGCT
>JAYUMO010000178.1:0-1689 GCA_043762555.1 Gemmatimonadaceae bacterium
TGCGGATGACGCGTGCGCATTTTCGCGATCAGGGCGCGCGGCACGTCGAGGGCGCGGAAGGCGCCGCGCTCCTCGGCGATCACGGCGTGGAAGAGCACCTGCAGGAGCATGTCGCCGAGCTCCTCGCGTAGCGGGCCGCTCTCACCGGCACGGATCGCGTCGTCGAGCTCGTGCGCCTCCTCGATCAGATACGGCCGCAGCGAGTCGTGGGTCTGCGCGCGATCCCAATCGCAGCGTGCGCGCAGGTCGCGCGTCATCGCGAGCGCGTCGTCGAACGTCGAGTCGTCTTGCATCGCTCCTCCGGGGCCGGTATACTACCCGAGCGAACGATGACGCGTCAATGCACACGCACCTGACACGCGCCTGGGTCGAGGTCGACCTCGGCGCGTTGCTGCGCAATGCGGCCACGATGGCGGCGCGAGGCGCGTCGCTCATCCCCATGATCAAGGCGGATGCGTACGGGCTCGGCGCGGTGGCGGTGGCGCGCGCGCTCGAGCGGCTGGACCCGTGGGGCTTCGGCGTCGCCACTGTGGACGAGGGCCGCGCGCTGCGCGCCGCCGGGATCGCCCGCCCGGTGATCGTCTTCACGCCGGTGCAGGGCGCGGAGCTGGCCGAGCTGCGTGGTGCGAAGCTCACGCCGATCCTCGCGCGCGCCGGGGACATCGCCGATTGGCGCGCCGTCGGCGGCGGCGCCTGGCACCTCGCGGTGGACACCGGCATGAGCCGCTGCGGCGTGCGCTGGACCGCGGTGGCCGAGCTCGCCGCCGCGATCGCCGCGACGCCGCCCGAGGGCGCGTACACCCAGTTCCACTCGGCCGAACGCGATGATGGTTCGGTCGAGGAGCAGGAGCAGCGGTTCGCGCAGGCGCTCGCCGCGCTCCCCGCGCGACCGCGGCTGCTGCACGCCGAGAATTCAGCGGCGCTCGCGCGGCGCGAACGCTCGACGTGGGCGCTGGCGCGCCCCGGCATCTTCCTCTACGGCGTCGGCAGTGGCCCGGCGGCGCTCGTGACGCCCGAGCCGGTCGTCTCCGTCCGCGCCCGGATCGTCTCGCTCCGCACCGTGCGCGCGGGAGAGTCCGTGAGCTACGACGCCGCGTGGCGCGCCGCGGCCGAGCGGCAGATCGCGACCGCGGCGATCGGCTACGCCGACGGCTATCGGCGCGCCTTCAGCGGTCGTGGGGCGGCACTGGTGCACGGGCGTCGCGTGAGCGTCGCGGGGATCGTCACGATGGACATGACGATGCTCGACGTCACCGGCGTGCCGTGCGCGATCGGCGACGTCGCGACCTTCATCGGCCGCGACGGCGACGCGACGATCAGCGTCGAGGACGCCGCGGCGTCGGCTGAGCTCTCGCCCTACGAGCTGCTCACGGGGCTCGGCGCGCGGCCGGAGCACACGTATCGCGACGTCGCGTGACGCGCCGCGCCGCGGTGATCGTGCTCGACGGCGTGGGGATCGGCGCGGCGCCGGACGCCGCCGCGTATGGCGACGCGCTCAGCGACACCCTCGGCAATCTCGCGCGGGTGGTCGGCGGGCTCCACCTCCCGAATCTGGCGCGCGCCGGACTCGGACGGATCAAGCGGCTGGCCGGCGTCGCGCCGGTGGCGGACCCGCGGGGCGCCTGGGGGACGATGGTCCCGTCGTCGGCGGGGAAGGACAGCACCACCGGCCACTGGGAGCTCGCGGGC
>JAYUMO010000179.1:0-2552 GCA_043762555.1 Gemmatimonadaceae bacterium
CCTGGCATCGCGCGGAGGACATCGACCTCGACCTGGAGCAGCCGGGCTTCGACCGCGTGTTCGCGAGCGGACTCACGTTCGGTCGGCCGGCGATGGTGCCGGTGCCCGTGCTCTACGGCACGCCCGAAAACGCCGCCGCCGAGCTGCGCTTCCTCCGGGGACGCGGCTACGCGATCGGGCGCGTCGAGATGGGTGAGGAACCCGATGGGCAGTACGTCTCCCCCGAGGACTACGCCGAGCTCTACGCGCAGACCGCGCGCGTGCTGCGCGCCGAGTGGCCCGACGCGCCGCTCGGCGGCCCCGGCTTTCAAGGGCTCGAGAGCCGCGTGATGTTCGCGTGGCCCAACGACAGCGCGGGCGCGAGCTGGATCCCGCGCTTCTTGGGCGCGCTGCGCGCGCGCGGCCGCCCCGGCGATCTCACCTTCTTTTCCTTCGAGTGGTATCCGTACGACGACATGTGCGCGCCCTCGGCGCCGCAGCTCGCCGCGGCGTCGGCGCGCCTCACCGACCGGCTCGCGCAGGTGGAGCGCGACGGGATGCCGGCCGAGCTGCCGCGCGTGATCGCCGAGTACGGCTACTCCGCCTTCGCGGGGCGCGCCCAGGCGGACATCGAGGGCGCGTTGCTGAACGCGGACATCGTGGGCCGCTTCCTCGCGGTGGGCGGTCGTACCGCGTACCTGTACGGATGGGAGCCGAGTCTCCTCGACGAGTCGCCGCGCTGCGACACGTGGGGGAACAACATGCTCTTCCTCGCCGACGAGCGACGCCGCATCCGCTATCGCTTGGCGACGGCGCACGGGGCGCGCCTGCTGACGCGCGAGTGGACCGCGGCCGCCGGCGTGCACGACATGTTCGCCGCCGAGAGCGACGCGCGCGACGCGGAGGGGAATGAGCTGCTCTCCGCCTACGTGGTGCGGCGCCCCGACGGCACGTGGTCGGCGATGCTGGTGAACAAGGATCCCGCGCACGCGTACCGCGTGTCGGTCCGCTTCGCCAGCCGCTACGGCGGCGCGCTCGAGGGCTCGCGCACCGTCGTGCGCTTCTCGCGCGCGCAGTACGAGTGGCATGCCGACGGTCCGCGCGGCCGGCCGGTGCGCGATCTCCCGCCCGAGCGCGTTACGCTCGCGCCGGGCGCGGCGCTCGTCGTCCCCCCGTATTCGCTGACGGTGGTGCGGGGCGGGCGCGGGCCGTAGCGCGCGCGTCGCTCCCGCGCATCACTTGAACCACATCCGCGCCGCCACGAGTACGAGGAACACCGCGAAGGCGCGCCGCGCCTGATCGGGTGCGAGCGCCTGATTCAGCCGCGCGCCGAAATACGCGCCGATGAACAGACCGAGCGCGAGCCAGAGCGAGCCGCTGATGTCCACGTGCCCGCGCTTCCAGTACGCGTACGCGCCCAGCGCGCCCACCGGCAGGAGCAGCGCACCGAGCGAGGTGCCGGTGGCCATCGCCGGCTCCATGCCCACGAACAGCACGAGCGCGGGGATGATGAGAATGCCGCCGCCGATGCCGAACAGCCCGGCGAGCACGCCGGCCGCGAGGCCGATCGCCACGTAGATCATCCAGGGAACGGACATGGGTCGGGAGAGTGAGGGAAGGGGAAAGAAGGCCGACGCGCCAATCTGCACCGCCGGGCGCGGCGGGAACAGAGCGTCCCCCGCTTTCCCGCGAGCCGTCCACACCCCAGATTATCGGGGATCGCGCGAACCATTTTTTGTTTTGTTTTCGGAGCCCGCATGGCGACCTTCCTCAAAGCGCACCAGCTCGACACGCACGGCGCCCGCACCCTGGCGGGGCGCAACTACACGGCACCGGAGATCTACGCGCTCGAGTTGGAGCGCATCTTCCAGTCGCGATGGCTCTGCGCCGGCCGCGCGGCCGAGATCGCGAAGCCCGGCGATTTCCTCACCCGCGAGGTGGGCGCCGAGAGTCTGATCGTCACGCGCGACGGGTCGGGCACGGCGCGCGCGTTCTACAACGTGTGCCGGCATCGCGGCACGCGGATCTGCGAGGCGGCGCACGGCAATTTCGGCGAGACGATCGCCTGCCCGTACCATGCGTGGACGTACGACCTCGACGGCAGCCTGCTCGGCGCGCCGCACATGGCCGGCCTCGAGGAGTTCGACAAGAAGGATTATCCGCTCCACCGCGCGGCGATCGCCGAGTGGGAGGGGTTCCTCTTCATCAACCTCGCGAGCGATCCGGAGCCGTTCACCGAGGCGTGGCGGCCGATGCTCGGACGCTTCGACCACTTCCAACTGCCGGCGCTCCGGATGCACCGCCGCATCGAATACGATGTGGCCGCCAACTGGAAGCTCATCCATCAGAACTATTCCGAGTGCTACCATTGCTCGCCGGTGCATCCACAGCTGGTGAAGCTCACGCCGCCCACGAGCGGTGAGAACGATCTCTTCGACGGCCCCTTCACCGGCGGCTTCATGGAGATCACCGCGCCCGGCGGGAGCCTCACGATGAGCGGCAACATGTGCGGCGTTCCGATCTCGGATGTGCCCACCGAAGGGAAGCAGCGCGCGTGGTACTACTCCATCTTC
>JAYUMO010000180.1:0-3466 GCA_043762555.1 Gemmatimonadaceae bacterium
CCACGTCGAGCACCCGGCGCCCCCACACCTCGCCGAGCCCGGCGGCGTCGAGCGAGGTCAGCACGGAGACCGCCAGCACGCCGCACCGCGCACCGGCTCCGTCCACCGCCGCCTCGAGCATCGCGCGTCCCCCCGCGGCGTGCACGCTCAGCAGCGCCGCGCCGGTGGCGGCCGCGCTGCGGGCCGCCGCACGCACCGTGCTCGGGATGTCGTGCAGCTTGAGATCGAGGAAGACCTCGCGCCCTTCCGCCCGCATCGCGCGCACCACCGCCGGCCCCGTCGCCGTGAAGAGCTCGAGCCCCACCTTCACGAAATCGGCCGCCGCGCCGAGCCGCGCGGTGAGCGCCGCGGCGAGCGCCGCGTCGGCCACGTCGAGCGCGACGATCGCCCGCGCCTTCATGCGGGCCAGACCAACGTGCCGACGACGTCGCCGATCGACGCCACCCCCTCGCGCGCACACCAGCGCGCCAGGTCGCGCACGATCCGCTCGGGCGCGCGCGGGTCGCGGAGCGCCGCCGTGCCCACCGCCACGAGCGTCGCGCCGGCGATCAGGTACTGGAGCGCGTCCTCGGCGCTGCTCACGCCGCCCACGCCGCACACCGGAATGGTCGCCGGCACGGCGCGGCGCACGCGCGCCACCGCGAGCACCCCCACCGGCAGCAGCCCGGGGCCGCTCACGCCGCCGCTGCCCAAACCCAACGCCGGCCGCCGCGTGGGGAGGTCGACGACGAGCCCGGGGATCGAATTGACGACGGTGATCCCGTCGGCGCCGGCGTCGACGCACAGGCGCGCGCTCGCGCCGATGTCGGGAAGCGTGGGACCCAACTTCACGAAGAGCGGGCGCCGCGTCGCCGCGCGCGCGCGCCGCACCAGGTCGGCCAGCGTGCCCGGTTCGGCGCCGAATTCCATCCCCCCCGCTCGCACGTTCGGACAGCTGACGTTCAGCTCGAAGCCGTGGACTCCCGGCGTCTCCGCGAGCCCGCCCACCACCTCCGCGTATTCCTCCATCGTGTCGCCGACCACGTTCACCAGCACGCGCGCGCGCGCGAGGTGCGACGCGAGCCAGGGCATCTCGTCACGGCGCACCGCGTCGAGCCCCGGATTGGCGAGCCCCACCGCGTTGATCATCCCGCTGGGGAAATCGGCCACGCGCATGGCCGGCGCGCCGGCGCGCGGGCGCGGGCTCACGGCCTTGGTGACGAGTCCGCCCAGCCGGTCGAGGGCGATCACGTCATCGAGCTCGCGGCCGTACGCCGCGGTACCGGCGGCGAGGAGCACGGGATTCTGGAACCACAGCCCCGCCGCCTCCACCGCGAGCACCGAGGGCGCGCTCACGGGCGCGCTCACGGGCGCGCTCACGGGCGGGGCGGGATCGTGATCGAGGCGGGGCCATCGGCGCGCCGCGCGCTGTCGCGCGCCCCGGCGCCCCGCAGCCGCTGCTCGTAGTGATCGAGGTACTCGATGGTCGCGTCGGCGATCGACGCCGCGATGCGGCGCTGCTGCGCGGCGTTCTCGAGCATCCGCGCCTCGTCCGCATTCGTCCCGAAGCCGATCTCGACGAGCACCGCCGGCATGTACGCCGTCACGAGCACGCGGAATCCGGCCTGGAACACCCCGCGGCTCGGCCCCGGAGTCGCGTTGCCGAGGTTCTGCTGCACGAGCGCGGCCAGCTCGCTCGATTCCCGCAGATGCTCGTTCTGCGCCATGTCGTTCATGATGAAATTGATCGGATCGCCCTGTTTCGACGCGGCGCCGGTCTCGAAGTGGATCGACTCGTTCTCCATCCGCTCCACGCGGCGCGCGTCCTCCGTCTTCGCTTCGGCGAGGAAGTACGTCTCGTAGCCGCGGGTCTCCTCGGGATGCTGCCAGTTGAGCGGCGCCGCGTTCACGTGCACCGAGACGAAGACATCGCCGTGCCGCTCGTTCGCGATCCGGCCGCGATCGGAGAGCGCGATCAGCGTGTCGGTGGTGCGTGTCATGATGACATCCACGCCGCGCGCGCGCAGCGCCGCCGCGAGCCGTTTGGCGACGGCCAGCGTGATGTCCTTCTCGTGGATCTGCCAATGGGCGCCGATCGGTCCGCGCATCCCGTAGTCCGGCCCCCCGTGTCCGGCGTCCACGACCACGCGACGGCGGCGCACCCGGCCGGTGGAGCGCGTGGAGGAGGGCGCCCGCGGGCCGACGCTCGAGGCGACGGCGACGATCGGCGCCGGCTCGCCCGGCGCGAGAAGGGTGAGCTCGCGGCGCACCGGATCGTATACCCACCGCGCGGGCGCGAGGCGCGGCAACAGCTCCGCGAACAGCTCGTACGGCACCAGCAACATGCCGTCGCGCTCGCGCGGCGGCGCGGCGAGCGGATACACGACACCGTTCGCGCGCACGAAGGGCACGCCGTCGGCGAATTCGAAGGTGATGTCCACGATCTGCACCACCCGTCGTCCGCCGGGGGTCGCGCTGTCGCGCGCCGGGATCACCGGCGCGAGCTCGCGCACCGGCACCGCGGCCATCCCCTCGCGCTGCACCGTGGCGATGTCGGCCGTCGCCGCGCCCGAGCGGATGCTCAGCACCCCCGGCGCCACCGCCGGCGCGGACACCGCCGCGAGCTGCAACGCGATCGCGAAGCCGATCACCGCACGCGTCCCGCGCGGGCCATCTCGCGCTCGTCGTCCTTCTTGCGCTCGTCGGCACGCTTGTCGTGCAACTTCTTCCCCTTGCCGAGCGCGAGCGTCACCTTCGCCTTCCCCCGGCGGAAGTACAGATCGAGCGGCACGAGCGTCAGCCCCTGCCGCTCCACCGCGCCAATGAGCCGACGGATCTCGCGCCGGTGGAGCAACAGCTTGCGCGTGCGCGTCGGCTCATGATTGAACTGGTTGCCCTGCGCGTACGGCGAAATGTGCAAGTTGAGCAGGAAGACCTCGCCCCCGTGCACGATCCCGTAGCTGTCGGACAGGTTCGCCTTGCCGGCGCGGAGCGATTTCACCTCCGTGCCGGTGAGCGCGAGGCCCGCCTCCCACGAGTCCAGGATGGAATAGTCGTGGCGCGCCCGTTTGTTCCGGGCGACGATCTCGTGGTCGCCCTGCTCGGCAGTGGCCATCGTCGGCGCAAGTTAGACGGGCTCATCGCATGGGGCAACGCCGTCGCGTTGACTTCAATTCCCGCGCGCCCTAGCTTTGATGTCCGGCCGAAGTGGTGGAATTGGTAGACGCGCTGGCTTCAGGAGCCAGTGAGGGCAACCTCGTGGGGGTTCGAGTCCCCCCTTCGGCACTCTCTAACAAGAGGACGATCCAAGAGCGGGCACGGTGCGCGTCGCGCCGCCCGCTCTTTTTGGTTCGCGCGCGCGTCAGCGGCGCGGCACGAGGGCCGAGGGCGCGATGTCGTCGGGCAGCGTGGCCGCGCCGAAACAATCGCGCAGCGCGCCGCCGGCCTCCTCGAGGTAGCGCGCCATGATGTCGCCCGCGCGCGCGAC
>JAYUMO010000181.1:0-1543 GCA_043762555.1 Gemmatimonadaceae bacterium
GGCGGCGATGCAGGACCCTCGACGTCCGGAAGCGCTCGTGCGCGAGCTCGGTGCCTGGCTCGCCTCACACCGCGTCAGACACGTGGACGAGATTCGCGGCGTGCTGGAGTGGCCGCCCTGAGCGCGTGAGCGGCCAGTCGTGTCCCACGCCCACGCTCCGTCGATCGCCACGCTAACTTTTCGCTTGTGACCACGCCGATCGTCGCTCTCGATGTCCCCTCGGTCGGACGCGCTCGGGAGATCGTCGATGCGCTCGGAACACCGTGCGTCTGGTACAAGGTGGGGTTGCAGCTGTTCGCCGCCGAGGGGCCCGCCGTGGTGGCGTGGCTGCGAGGACAGGGAAAGCAGGTCTTTCTCGATCTCAAGCTCCACGACATCCCCAACACGGTACGCGGTGCCGCGCAGTCGGCGCGCGCGCATGGCGCGACGCTGCTGACGGTTCACGCAGCGGGGGGCGCCGACATGATCGCCGCAGCCGTCGAGGGCGCCGGCGCGCAGGATGGCGGTGGCTGTGGCATCCTCGGGGTCACCGTGCTCACGTCGCTCACGGCGGAGCAAGTCGGGGCGAGTTGGGGGCGCACGATCGACTCGATGGAAGCCGAGGTACTGCGCCTTGCCGAGATCAGTCGACGCGCGGGCGCACACGGAATTGTGTGCAGCGGGCGAGAAGCGGCGCGCGTCGCGGCCGCTCACGGTGACATGCTCAGGGTGCTCGTCCCGGGCGTGCGCGCCCATGGCGACGAGTCAGACGACCAGGCCCGCGTCTGCACGCCGGTCGAGGCGGCGCGGGCAGGGGCTCGCTACGTGGTGCTCGGCCGCATCGTGACGGCGGCCGCCGATCCGGCGGAGGCATTCTCGGCGATTGCCCGCGCCGTCGCCGGGTAGCGACGGCGGCGCGACCAGACGCTGTCGACATGTCGCGGCGCGGCGGTGCGACTCGCGCCATCTCCGCGTCCGCGGTACCGGGTCCTGGCCCCAAACAGACGCCGGCAGCGCAATGCGCGGGTTGCGTACACGTCGGCGCGTTCGCGGTGTCAAGGGGGGACCCTTGAATCGGCGCCTCACCCCACTTATGTTGTGAGACTGCGCCGAAATACGGCGTGTTTCACCACCCGTCTTGCCGACCGACGTCCGGTCCCGGAGTTCCGCGTGAAAGTTCGCAGCAGCGTCAAGCCAATGTGCGAGCACTGCAAAGTGGTCAAGCGCAACGGCGTGACCCGGATCATCTGCAAGCGCAATCCCAAGCACAAGCAGCGGCAGGGCTGATCATCACATGGCGCGAATTTCCGGCGTGGACCTTCCGCGTGAAAAGAAGGTCGAGATCGGCCTCACGTACATCTTCGGGATCGGGCGGCGCACCGCGCAGCAAATCCTCGAGAAGACCGGGGTGAGCACGTCACTCCGCATCAAGGACCTCACCGATGCGGATGTCAACAAACTGCGTCAGGTGATCGAGCGCGATCACCGTGTCGAGGGCGCTCTCCGCACGGAGGTCGCCATGAACATCAAGCGGCTCATGGATATCGGCTCCTACCGCGGCATT
>JAYUMO010000182.1:0-6349 GCA_043762555.1 Gemmatimonadaceae bacterium
AGGTGCACTTCGAGATCCCGGCTTTCGCCGGTGGCCGCCGCCAAACGGCGCAGGCGGCGGATCGTCCCGCCGCCGATGCTGCTCGAGAGCGGCTCCCGAGAGGCGCGGATCACGCTCCGCAGTCGGCGCAGCGACACACGGAAGTCGTGCAGTCGTTCCGGATCCTCCGGGTGGCTGAGACGGACGCGCGCTTCCAGCAGCGCATCGAGCCACTCGAGCGCGACCAGCCGTGCGCCGCGCGGCGCCGGGAGGTCCAGGAACTCTCGTGGGAGCGGCACCGCTAGCCCTCGAGTTGACGGAGCTGGCGCGGGGTGAGCGCCCAGAGCAGCACCCCGGTGCCGCCGGCCGGCGCGCCGTCGAACTCCATCGCGAGCGCCGCGCCCTTCTTGAGGTCGATCACCGACCGCTCCTGTCCCGTCAGCAGCCAGCTCGCGAGGGCGCTCAGATGCGGCTCGTGGCCCACCACCGCCACCACCGGCACCCCCTTCAATTCCCGCAGCCACGCGACGAACGCGTCCCCGTGCTCGGTGGGAACGAGCTCGTGGATGATGACGATGCGCACCTCCTTGTAGACCGCCGCGACGAGCTTCGCGGTCTCCATCGCGCGCACGTAGGGGCTCGTGGCAATGAGATTGATCTCCGGCACCACCTCGCGCAGTCCGCGCACGCCGCGCTTCATCTTGTCCACACCGTCCTCGGTCAGCGGGCGCTGCGCGTCGGGCCGCCCCGTGAGCGCGAATTCCTTGGGATCCTCGGCGATCGCGTGACGGATGATGACGAGCTGCATGGGCACTGCCTCGAGGGGGAAATGACGCGCGGTGCTCTGGACGATGCCGCATCGCGCGCGCCGAGTCCAGCGCGCCGCTTGACGCGCGGCGGCCCCCCGGACAATCTCCCGTGCGCCGACCGTCAGGAGGATCCCGCATGCTCGTCCGCTCCGTCCGCGCGCTGATCGGGCCGCTGCTCGTGGCAGCCGCGACATCGGCGGCGCAAGTGCCCGCCGCGGCGACACCGCCGCCGAAGCATCCGCTCACGATCGACGAAGCGATCTCCGTGCGGCTCGTGTCCGACCCGCAGATCTCGCCCGACGGCGAGTGGGTGCTCTTCGCGATGTCGACCTCCGCTCTCGCGTCGAATGCGCGCGCCACGTCCACCTATCTGGTGGGCGCCGCGGGTGGCGTGCCGCGGCGTTTTCCGGGCGATACCACGCACGCCACGGAGGCGCGCTGGTCGCCGGACGGACGGCGCGTGGCGTACGTCGCGGGCGGACAGGTCTGGGTGGCCGATGCGGCCGGCACCAACCGCCTGCCGTTGACCGAGCTCGCGGGGGGCGCGCGCGGACCGGTCTGGTCGCCGGCGGGGAACCGGATCGCGTTCACCTCCGCGGTCACGCCATCGTGCGACGGCGATGCGTGCAACGCCGAGCAGGCGCGGCGCCGCGCGTCGAGCGCGGTCAAGGCACACATCGCCGATTCGCTGATGTACCGTCACTGGAACGCGTGGGACGATGGGACGCGTCGCCATCTGTTCGCGGTCTTCCCGGATGGCGGCACGCCGTTGGATCTCACGCCGCGGGCGCCTTACGATGTGCCGCCGGGTCCCGACGCGACGAGCGACGGCTACGCGTTCTCCCCGGATGGCCGGGAGATCGCGTACACCGCGAAGGACCAGGGGCGCGGCGACGCGTGGAGCACCGATGCGAACGTGTACCTGGTGCCCGTGGCGGGCGGCGCGCCCGCCGTGATCACGGCGGGGAACAGCGGCGCCGATGCCAACCCGGTGTACTCGCCCGACGGCCGGTTCATCGCGTACCGCTCGCAGGCGCGCGCCGGCTTCGCATCCGACCGCTGGCGGCTCATGCTCTACGACCGGAGCGCGAAGCTCGCGCGCGAGCTTCTCCCCTCGTGGGACCGGAACGCGGACCGCTACGCATTCTCGGCCGACGGGAGATCGGTGATCGTCCAAAGCGTGGACGCGGCGCGCACCAAGTTCTTCCGGGTGGCGCTCGCCGACCGTCCCGACGGGAAGCTGATCGCGGCGGGCGCGCCGGCGCCGATCGTCTCCGAGCGCAACAACACATCGCTCTCGATCGACCGTGCCGGGCTCACGATCGCCTGGCTGCGCGACGCGATCGACCGGCCGCCCGAGGTGGTCGCGGCGGCGCTCAGCACCGGCGGCATCTCGAGCGTGCGCGCGGTGACGCATGCGAACGACTCGCTCGTCGCCGCCGTGCGCATGTTCCCCGCCGAGAACTTCTGGTTCCAGAGCGTGCACGGCGACAGCGTGCAGGGGATGATCGTGCGGCCGCCGCAGTGGACGCCGGGGGCCACCTATCCGGTGGTGCTCGCCATCCACGGCGGACCGCAATCGCCCTGGCTCGACAGCTGGAGCCCGCGCTGGAACGCGCAGCTCTTCGCCGCGCCGGGCTACGGCGTGGTGCTCATCAATCCGCGCGGGTCGCGCGGCTACGGCCAGCGGTTCACCGATGAGGTGTCGCGCGACTGGGGCGGTGCGCCGTACGTGGATCTGATGAACGGTCTCGATGCCGCGCTGCTCCGTGTCCCCTGGCTGGATGGCGCGCGCGCGGCGGCGGTGGGGGGATCGTACGGCGGGTACATGGTGAACTGGATCGCCGGCCACAATGGGCGATTCAAGGCGCTCGTCTCGCACGCCGGCGTCTTCGACCTCGAGGCGATGTTCGGGGCCACGGATGAGCTCTGGTTCACGGAGTGGGAATTCGGCGCGCCGTACTGGGACCCGCTCGCGATGGCCACGCAGTACCGCACGTGGTCGCCGCACCTCTCCGTCAAGGACTTCCGCACGCCGACGTTGGTGCTGGCCGGCGAGCAGGACTATCGGGTGCCGTACACGGAGAGCCTCTCGCTCTTCACGGCGCTGCAGCGGCAGGGCGTCGTCTCGCGGCTCGTCGTCTTCCCCGACGAAGGGCATTGGATCCTGAAGCCGCGCAACCAGCAGCTCTGGTGGAGCGAAGTGCTCGGCTGGTTGGGGCGCTGGCTCGGGGCCACCGGCGCGCGTTAGGGC
This sequence comes from Gemmatimonadaceae bacterium, assembly GCA_043762555.1. GTDB lineage: Bacteria > Gemmatimonadota > Gemmatimonadetes > Gemmatimonadales > Gemmatimonadaceae > DATKOH01. The sequence goes on from JAYUMO010000182.1 coordinate 3,043, forward strand.
ATTGCGCCACTGCGCCCCGGGTGCATCGTTCGTGACGTGAGTGCCCGAACCACCGATCGGTAGGGAGGGGCCATGAGATACGTTCGCGGAACACTGGTGGTGGCGTTCGCGTCGGCGTTCGCCGCCTGCGCCAGCAAGGGCGTCAGCACCGAGGGCAATGCGCCGGTCGTCTCGACCACCGTGCAGCCGGGGGAGCTGTCCTCGAACGGCATCAACTATGATCTCACGAGGCTCGAAAACCTCGACGTGATGACCTCGACGATCCTCGCACCCCTCGATTCGGTGTGGAAGGCGCTCCCGGGCGTCTTCCTCGAGCTCGGGGTGGAGCCAGGCACGATCGACCAGCAGAAACACGTCATCTCGAACACGTCCTTCAAGGCGCGCCGCACGCTCGGCGGCACGAGACTGTCGAAGTACCTCGATTGCGGCAGCAGCGTCGTCGGCCCGAACGCGGATCAGATGGTCGTCACGATCTCGCTCACCGTCCAGGCGGTGCGGGATTCGGTCGAGATCTCGACGCTGCGCACGCAGGTGACCGCGTACGCGAGATCCGAGAGCACCAGTGACCCCGCCGTCCACTGCGGCAGCACCGGCGGGCTGGAAGCGCGGATCGCGCGCATGGTGCACGACGATCTCGCGCGCCGGGCGAGCCACTAGTGCTGGCGCCTTCTCCCCTCGCTCCCTCCAGTATGCTCAAGGATTATCCCGACCATCGCGATGCGGAGCTCGTGCTCCGACTCTACGAGCTTCGCCGCGAAACCGTGATGCGCGAATCGCGCGCGTTGATGTACACGCAGTTCCTGCCGAAGAGCTATGACGAATTGAAAGCGATCGTGACGACGCTGGCGAATCCGTTGAACGCGGCCTTCCGGCAGACCAGCTCGTATTGGGAGATGGCGTACGGGATGGCGAAGCACGGGATCATCCACGCCGACTTCATGATGGAGAGCGGCGGCGAGGGGCTGCTCCCCTACGCGAAGTCGCTGCCGTGGGTGCCGAAGCTGCGTGAAGAGACCTCGCGCCCGTATTTCCAGAACGCCGAGTGGGTGGTCGCGCACAGCGAGGTGGCGAAGGCGATCTTCGCGCGGTTCACCGCGACGCTCGCGAAGCAGCGGGCCGCGAAGTGAGGGCGCGCGCGCGATGACCGCGCCGGCCCTCCGAGCGCCAGACGACAAGAAGAAGCGCGTCAATCTGGACAATGCGTGGCCGGAGGCGCGCGAGCTCCTCTGGGCGCACCGCGGCAAGATCGCCATCGGCCTCGCCCTCGTGCTGGTGAACCGCCTCGCCGGGGTCGTCCTTCCCACGAGCACGAAGTACCTGGTGGACACGGTGATCGGGAAGCACCGCGCGGACCTGCTCGGCTACGTCGCGCTCGCGGTGGGGGCGGCGACGCTCGTGCAGGCGGCCACCAGCTTCACGCTCACGCAGGTGATGAGCGTCGCCGCGCAGCGCGCGATCACCGATATGCGCAAGCGCGTGCAGGCGCACGTGCTCCGCCTGCCGATCGCGTTCTTCGATTCCACGCAGAGCGGCGTGCTCATCTCACGGATCATGAACGACGCCGAAGGGATCCGGAACCTGGTCGGCACCGGGCTCGTGCAGCTCACCGGCAGCGTCATCACCGGGGCGATCGCGCTCGGCGTCCTCTTCTGGATCAACTGGAAGCTCACGTCGGCGACGCTGCTCATCCTCGTTGCGTTCGGCGGCGGGATGGCGTTCGCGTTCAACAAGCTGCGCCCGCTCTTCCGGGAGCGGGGCGCCATCACCGCCGAGATCACCGGCCGGCTCGCGCAGGCGCTCGGCGGGGTGCGCATCGTGAAGACCTATGTGGCGGAGCGGCGCGAGGAGGTCACCTTCGCGCGCGGCGTGCACAAGCTCTTCCGGAACATCGCCTCGTCGCTCACCGGCGTGTCCGCGGTGACCGCCTTCGGCACCGTGGTCGTGGGCGCGGTGAGCGTGCTAGTGTTCACGATCGCGGGACGGGACGTGCTCGCGGGGCGGATGACGCTCGGCGACCTCTTCATGTACGCGTCCTTCGTCGCGCTCCTCGTGGCGCCGCTGATCCAGATCGCGTCGATCGGGACGCAGATCACCGAAGCTTTCGCCGGACTCGACCGGATCCGCGAGGTCCGCCAAATGGCCACCGAGGACGACCAGGATCTCGTGCACGCCTCGGTGGCGGAGCTGCGCGGCGACGTCGCCTTCGAGCACGTGAGCTTCGAGTACCAGAGCGGCGTCACCGTGCTCGACGACGTGTCGTTCCACGCGCGGGCCGGGTCCACCACCGCGCTCGTGGGCTCGAGCGGGTCGGGGAAGAGCACGCTCATCGGCCTCATCATGGCGTTCAATCGGCCGCGCTCCGGCCGCATCCTGGTGGACGGCCGCGACCTGGCGGCGCTCCGGCTCCGCGAGTACCGCGCGCACTTGGGCGTGGTGCTGCAGGACAATTTCCTCTTCGACGGGACGGTGGCCGAGAACATCGCGTTCTCGAAGCCCGGCGCGACGATCGATGAGGTGCGCGACGCGGCGCGCGTCGCGCACTGCGACGAGTTCGTACGCGGTTTCGAGAAGGGGTACGATACGATCGTCGGCGAGCGCGGGGTGCGCCTCTCGGGCGGCCAGCGCCAGCGCGTCGCGATCGCGCGCGCGATCCTCGCCGACCCGAGCATCTTGATCCTCGACGAGGCCACGTCGAGCCTCGACAGCGAGAGCGAGGAGCTGATCCGCGACGGGCTCCGCTCGCTGCGTCGCGGCCGCACCACCTTCGTGATCGCCCACCGGCTCTCCACGATCGCCAGCGCCGACCAGATCCTGGTGCTCGAGGGCGGCCGCATCGTCGAGCACGGCACGCAGACGGAGCTGCTCGCGGTGCGCGGCCGCTACAAGCAGCTCTACGACAAGCAGTACGGCGCCGAGAAGGACCAGTTCATCAATCCGGGCGAGGATTTTACGCCGGAGGCCGAGGAGGTGAAGGTGAAAGTGCCGGTGCGGGGGGATTCGGCGTTGTAGACACTGCAGTCCATAGTCCATAGTCCATAGTCCATAGTCCGTAGTCCACAGTCCATAGGGAGACAGTGGGACCCACTCGCTCCCTCAGAACTCTGGACTCCGGACTCTGGACTATTCTTTACCTCTCCACGCCACCGCCACCGTACTGCCGTCGCGGCCGTTGATCAGCGAGAAATAGTAGACGCCGTTCTGCTCCACGGCGCGGCCGGCGACGATCACGAAGTCGCCCACGGCCCAGACCTTCGTCGACGGGCGGTTCGGGAGGTACACCTCCCAGATCGTGCCGTCGGAGAGCACG
>JAYUMO010000183.1:0-4782 GCA_043762555.1 Gemmatimonadaceae bacterium
CGACACGTCGCGTCGGCCAACGCACACCTCGGAGCGCGTCGAGCAGGGCGCCGTAGCTCGTGGCGGAGGGCACGGTCAGAGCTTGATGTCGCTCCGCGGCGGCGGGACCCGTTCGAGGATGTCGTCGATCACACGCTCGGCGGTGATCCCTTCCGCTTCCGCCGCGAAATTCGGGAGCACGCGGTGGCGGAGCACCGGGTGCGCCACCCGGCGGATGTCCTCCGGCGCCACCGCGAGGCGGCCGCCGAGCATGGCGTGCGCCTTGGCGCCCAGAATGAGCGCCTGCCCCGCCCGCGGGCCGGCGCCCCAGCGCACGTAGCGGCGGACCATGTCGGGCGCCTCCGGCGATTCGGGGCGGGTCGCGCGCGCGAGCGAGGCCGCGTAGCGCAGGACCGGTTCGGCCGCCGGCATCTCGCGCGTCAGCCGTTGGAGCCCCAGCGTGTGCTCGGCGTCGAGCACGGGGAGCAGCTCCACGCGCGCGGTGCCGGTGCTCGCGCGCAGAATGGCGATCTCGTCGTCGGCCGACGGGTAGCCGATGCGCACGTCGAAGAGGAAGCGGTCGAGCTGCGCTTCGGGGAGCGGATACGTCCCCTCCTGCTCGATCGGATTCTGCGTCGCGAGGACGAAGAAGGGCTCGGGGAGGCGCATCGTGTCGCCGGCGACGGTCACCGAGTGCTCCTGCATCGCCTCGAGGAGTGCCGCCTGTGTGCGCGGCGGCGTGCGATTGATCTCATCCGCGAGCACGATGTTCGCGAACACCGGACCGCGCACGAAGCGGAAGCGCCGCGTGCCGGTGGCGGTGTCCTCCTCCATGATCTCGGTGCCGGTGATGTCGCTCGGCACGAGGTCGGGAGTGAACTGGATGCGGCGGAACTCGAGCTGCATCGCCTGCGCGATCGAGCGGATGAGCAGCGTCTTGGCGAGCCCGGGGACGCCGACGAGCAGCGCGTGGCCGCCGGCGAGGATCGCCATCAGGATCTCCTCGACCACGCGATCCTGGCCGATGATGCGGCGCCCGACCTCGCGGCGGAGCCTGACGGCGCCTTCGGCGAGCGCGTCGCGCGCCGGCGCGACGGCGCTCACCGGACCGGCCGCCGGCGCCGGTGCGTGAGCAGGAACGTCGATCCGTTCGCCGCGCCCGACTCGAGCAGCGTCTCGCTCTCGCTCGCGATCTCCGCGCCCCGCAGCTTCATCACCCACCGGCGGTGATCCGCCCCCGGCATCAACACCGCCAGCGCGGCCACTTTCACCGCGAGCACCGTCTCCGCCGGCTGTGCGGTGACGCGCACTACATCCCACCGCTCCGGCATTTCCACCCGCAGCGCCAGCGCGCCAGAGCCGGCGCCGAGCACGATCGCCTCCGGCCGCGCGCGCAGGGAGGTCACGAAAGGGACCGTCATGCCGTCACCTGCTCGGCGAAGGGCGCCGGATCGAGCGACGTGAGGAAGCGTCCCACCTGTTGGTCGAACAGATACGTGGAGCCGCGCACCTTCGTCGCGCTGCCGGCCGCGGTCGCTCCGATCACGATCTCCTCACCGCCCTGGCCGCGGAAGGTGACGAAGCCATCCCCCTCCTGCTCGAGGAACACCGCGTAGATCCCACTGCGCTGCGTGAAGAATTCCTTGGCTGCCGCGAGCACGCGTGCGGGCGGCATCGATGTGCGGATCTCCTGGATCATGCCATTCCGGGTTTCGGTTGGTCGTGAACGATCACGGCGGCCCGACGCCCGCCACGGGCGTCGGCGACCGGTATTCCAGCGGAAGCGAGAGCGTGAATTGCGAGCCCGTGGTCGGCGTCGATTCCAACGTGACGTCGCCGCCGAGCAGGCGCGCCAGTTGACGCGAGAGCGCGAGGCCGAGCCCGGAGCCCCCGAAGCGGCGTGTCGCGGAGCCGTCGGCCTGACGGAATTCCTCGAACACCATCTCGTGCGCGGCCGGGTCGATCCCGATGCCGGTATCCCGTACGAGGAAGCGCACCGATTGGTTCCGCGCCTCGAGCCCGGCGAGTACTTCCCCCTCGGTGGTGAACTTGAAGGCGTTATTGAGCAGATTCGCCAGGATCTTCGCCACCTTACGCCGGTCGCTGCGGATCCAGAGCGCGCCCGTCTCCGGCATCTGCATGCGGACGGTGACCCCCGCCGTGGGCGCGCGCGCGGCGGCCAGCGCGTCGCGCAGCGCCTCGCGGGCGTCGAAGCTCTCCACGGTGAGGCGGGCGTCGCCGCCCTTCAGGGTGGTGAGCTCCAGCAGATCGTCGATCAACTCGAGGAGGCGCTCGCTGGCCGCGGTCATCTGCTCGAGGGTCACGCGCTGGTCGCCGGTGAGCGGGCCGGAAAGTCCTTCCTGCATCAGGGCCGCGTAACCGAGCACGGCGGTGAGTGGCGTGCGCAGCTCGTGGCTCATGTTCGCCAGGAATTCGTCCTTCATCCGGCGCGCCTCGAGCGCGGCGAGATACTGGCGCTCGAGCTCGGCGTTCGACTCGGTGAGCGCGGCGTTCGTCCGGCGCAGCTGATCGATGAGCGCTGCCTTCTCGGTGGTGGCGGCCATCTGATCGGCGACGATCTGCAGCAGCCCGCTCCGCTCGGGGGTGAGGCCCCCCGTCTCCACGAAATAGAAGGTGACGGCGCCGAGCACCTGGCCGCGCGTCTGGAGCGGGAGCGCCACGAGGGCGCGGAAGCCGAGCTCGCGCGCCACTTCCTGCCAGTCGGTGAGCGAATCGTCGGCGAAGACGTCGGGGATCGTGATCGCGCGCCGCTCGCTCACCGCCTCGCCGCTCGGGCCAAGGCCCACGCGCACGCGCATCTCGCCCAGGAAGGGACGGAAGCGCGCGGGCCAGTTGTACGCGGCGGCGAGGCGCATCGCGTCATCGCCCGCCTCGTCGATCAGGTAGATCGACGCGAAGGATGCGCCCACGAGGGGGCTCACCCGCTCGAGCGCGAACTGGAAGACCTCCTCGGGCCGGTCCGCGATGAGAAAGGCGTGCGCGATCTCGCGCACGACCATCAGCTCGCGGACGGACGCGTCGGGGGGCATCGCGGACGCGGAGCGGCGCTCGGTGCCGGAGGTCGTCACGCTGGGGAATCTACGGTGCGGTGCGGAAGGGAGGCCAGAGCGCCGCGCGCCGAGATCACGCGCTCGCGGTGCGCGCGCGCTCCGCCTCGGCCGCGCGCTCGAGCAGCGCGCGGAGTTGGGCGACGAAGGCCGAGCGGGCGAGCACCACCCCCGCCCCCGCCGCGCGGCCGGCGGCGATCGCCGACGCGTTGGTATGTCCCGCGTAGCCGACGATCGCCAACGCCGTTCCCCCCGGCGCGGCGCGGAGCCGCTGGATCGCGGCCGTCGGGTCGAGCGCGTCGCACTCGAGATCGACGAAGACGAGCGCGGGCATCCCGTTCGCGAGGTGGCGCTCGAGCTGCTCGAGCGACTTGGCCGCGCGCAGCGTCAGCCCGAGCCGTGTCGCGACGTCGTCGATGCGCGAGCGGAAGAGCAGATCGCTCATCACGAGCAGCACGGGGCGTGCGTTGGGGATCGCCGGCGGTGCGGTCATGACACAAGTTAGCGGCGCGACGGCGCGCGGCGAAACTGGCTCCGGCGCCTGGCCGTAATTGCTCGGACTCATGGGCGTGTGGTTCGCATCGCGATCGTAGTCGATACGCTCACCGGCTGGACGGCGATCGCCGTGGCGCAAATGCACCTCACGACGATCCACATCCGATGGCCGATGTCGCTGATCATCTATCCGGGCGGCGCGGCCATCTCGAACATCATCTTCTATCTGGTCCCGATCCCGCTCGTCCTCTGGCTCGTATCATCGCTCGCGTTCAGGGGGCAGTGGCAGACGCCGACCTTTTGGGTGGTCGGAGCGATCGCCGCCGCGATCGAGCCCGTGTTGCAGGACCTCGGTTCGCCCGGCCATCCCTGGATGATGGTGGCCACCTTCGCCGAGGACTACGCGCTCAACATCGCGCCGGTGTATGCCTTCCAGTGGGCCGAAATCGGCGCGAGCGTCGTGCTCCGCACCGCGATCCACGTGGTGTGGCACGTGTTCTGGGGGGCGATCCACCCGTAGCGCGCTATTTCTTCTTCTTCGGTGCCGCCGGCCGCATCTCAATGCGCGAGATGAGCGCGTTCTCCGGCTGCGTGACCGCGAACCAGACCGCGTCCGCGACCTCCGCCCCCGTGAGCATCCAGCTCCGGTCGCCGGGATCCTGCAGGGCCCGCGTGTCCACCGACCCCGGCATGATCGTCGTGACGCGAACGTTCGCCTCGCGCACTTCGAGCATGAGCGACTCCGCGAAACCGATCACGCCGTGCTTCGTCGCGGTGTACGCCGTGCCGCCGGCGAAGGGATTCCGCCCGGCGAGTGAGCCCATGACCACGATGAAGCCACGCCGGCGCGAGATCATTCCCGGGAGGAGCGCGCGGGTCACCGAGTACAGCGCGTTGAGATTGACGTCGATCATCTGGTGCCATTCGGCCGGCGTCAACTCGAGGAAGGGTTTGAGCGTGATCACGCCGGCGTTGTTGATGAGCACGTCCGCCTCGATGCCGTGGAGGGCTTTCGCGACGGCCGCGTCGTTCGCGAGATCCACCGGGACCGGCCGGCACTTCCCTCTCCGGCTCGTGATCTCCGCCACCAGGCTATCGAGCGACGCCTTCGTGCGCGCCAACGCCACGATGTCGTAGCGCTCCGCGAGGCGAAGCGCCGTTGCGCGACCGATGCCGCGCGAGGCGCCGGTCACCACCGCCACCGGCCGCGCGCTCATTGCGTGACCCGGCGCATCGCGCC
>JAYUMO010000184.1:0-2972 GCA_043762555.1 Gemmatimonadaceae bacterium
CGTGAGCGCGCTCGCCTCCGCGCGGACGGCCTGCCTCGCGCTCGCGATGGTCATTCTCGCGCTGCGCACCGCGGCGGCGCAGACCGCGCCGGCCCCGGAGGCGCCGCCCGCGGCCGCCCCGACCGCTGCGAGCACGACCGGTCCGACCCCCACGACCACCGCCGCGCCGATCTCCGAGAGCGATCTCCGACGGCGGCTCGCGGCGCTCGCGGATGATTCGCTGATGGGGCGCGAGGCCGGCGCGCGCGGCGACTGGGTGGCGACGGCGATGATCGCCGCCGAATTCGCCCGACTGGGGCTGGAGCCGGCCGGCGACAGCGGCACGTACTTCCAGACGGTGCCGCTCGTGGTGCGGCGCGTGGACAGCAGCGCCAAGTTGACCGTGCGCGGCGCCGCGTTGGCGCTGTGGACCGACTTCGTGCCGGCGATCGGCGGCCGCGGCTTCGCGGTCGGCCCGGCGCGCCGGGTCGACGGCGCGCGCGTGATCTTCGGCGGCACGCTGGGGGACACGGCGCGCATGATCGTTCCGGCGGCCGGGAGTGGACGGCTCGTGGTGCTCGCGACCCCGCGCGACGCCGGCGGCACCCGCTCGCCGTACTATTGGCGGTTCGCGGGCCTGGATCGCTATCCCGGCGCGGCGGGGATCGCGATCGTCGCGCTCGATGGCCTTCCCGCGTACTACATGGAAGGGCTCCGCTCCGGCGCCGTGCAGTCCGCGCCGCCGCCGGACGCGGAGTCGGTGCCGGCCGCCATCCTGATCAGCGAGCACGCGGCGGCGGTGCTGCTCGGACGCCCTCTCGCGCGCACGCGGCCCGGGGAGAGCGGGCGCGAGGTGCGCGGGTCGATCCTCTCGGTGCTGCGCCCGGTGCCCTATGCGGCGCGCAACGTGATCGGCGTGCTGAGTGGTGCCGATCCCGCGGTGCGCGGCGAATACGTGTCGCTCAGCGCGCACAACGATCACATCGGGATCGCGAAGGTCGCGGTAGACCACGACTCGATGCACTTGGCGAATATGGCCTACCAGCGCCTGCCTCCCCAGCGGCAGCTCGACAGCGCGCGACGGGCGCACCCGCCGCGCCTCGACTCGATCTACAATGGCGCCGACGACGACGGCTCCGGCACCGTCGCGCTGATCGAGATCGCCGAATCCCTCGTGGTCCAGCCGGTGCGGCCGCGTCGCTCGCTCCTGTTCGTGTCGCACAGCGCGGAAGAAGTGGGGCTCGTGGGCTCGGAGTGGTTCACCGATCATCCCACGGTGCCGCGAGATTCGATCGTCGCCGAGATCGACATGGACATGGTCGGGCGCGGCCGCGCGCAGGACGTGCGGGGCGGGGGTCAGTCCTATCTGGAGCTCGTCGGTTCGCGGCGGCTCTCCCGCGAGCTGGGCCGCCTCACCGATTCGGTGGCGGCGGTTCAGCGTCCGCCCTTTCGGATCAACTACGAGTTCGACGTCCCGGGGCATCCGGAGCAGTACTATTGCCGCGCGGATCACTTCTCGTACGCGCGGTACGGGATCCCGTCGCTCAACATGTCGCGCGGCGACCATCCCGACTATCACGAGGTGACCGACGAGATCCAGTACATCGATTACACCGCGCTGGCGCGCGTCGCGCGATTCGCCGCCGAGCTGGCGGTCACGATCGCCAATCTGGATCATCGCCTCCTCGTGGACCGCGCGCGCCCCGACCCGAAGGCCCCCTGCGTGCAATAGCGCGGCACTCCCAACGACCCGCATCGACCATGGCCCAGCAGAACTCCTTCGACGTCACGACCGGCGTCGACCTCCAGGAAGTGGACAACGCCGTGCATCAGGCGCAGAAGGAGATCGCGCAGCGCTACGACTTCAAAGGGTCGAAGGCGGCGATCGAGTTCCAGCGGGCGGAGCACAAGCTGCTGCTCGTGGCGGACGACGACTTCAAGATGCGCGCGCTGCACGACGTGCTGCACGCCAAGCTCGTCAAGCGCGGCGTGGCGGTGAAGAACCTGGACATCGGGGAGATCACGCCGGCCGGCGGCGACACCGTGCGGCGCGAGATCGCGCTCAAGATGTCGCTGGACGGCGACACGGCGAAGAAGGTGGTGGCCGCGATCAAGGACGCCAAGATGAAGAAGGTGCAGGCGTCGATCCAAGGGGAACAGGTGCGTGTGAGCTCGCCGTCGCGGGATGAGCTGCAGGCGGTGATGACGCTGCTGCGCGCGAAGGACTTCGGCGTCGAGCTGAAATTCGGCAACTACCGCTAGCCGGAGCGCGGCGCCGTTGAAGGGCCGCGGCGCGCCGACTAGCTTTGGCGCATGCCCCGCTCCGCTGTGCCGCGCGCGTGAAGGTCGGCGTCGTCACCCTCGGCTGTGACAAGAACACGGTAGACTCCGAACGCCTCCTCGCCGAACTGGCGGGGCTCGGTCTCGAGCCCGTGGCCGCGCTCGGCGAGGCCGAGCTGATCGTGGTGAACACCTGCGGATTCATCGACGCCGCGAAGCGCGAGTCGATCGACGCCATCATTGACGCGGGCCGCCTCAAGACGACGGGGGCGTGCCGGATCCTCGCGGCGGTGGGCTGCATGGTCGAGCGCCACAAGGGTGAGCTCGCCGCCGAGCTGCCCGAGGTGGATCTCTTCCTCGGCACCTCGGAGATTGACCGGATCGCCCACGAGCTCGGCGAGCGGGGGGCGCTCGGCGGCGGGTATAGCGCGCATCCCGGCGTGCGCTTGTACATGGGCGATCTGCCGCACGTCCGCTACCTCAAAGTGAGCGAAGGGTGCGACCACGGCTGCGCCTTCTGCGCGATCCCGCTCATGCGCGGGCGGCACCGGTCGTTCGCTCGCGACGAGGTGGTGCGCGAGGCGCAGATGCTCGAGCTGCAGGGGGCGCGCGAGGTGAATCTGGTCGCGCAGGATCTCGCGCACTACGGCCGGGACGACCGCGACGGCCCGAAGTTGCCGGATCTGCTCGAGGCGCTGCTCGCGGAGACGGAT
>JAYUMO010000185.1:0-9405 GCA_043762555.1 Gemmatimonadaceae bacterium
TCCTGGATGAGCTCCGCGTCCTTCTTCCCCACCGCCTTGCGCAGCACGTCGGCCTCACCGAGCGAGATCCCGGCCAGGAGCTGCGCGATGCGCATCACCTGCTCCTGGTAAGTGATCACGCCGTACGTGGGCTCGAGGATCTCGCGCAGCTGCGGGAGCGCGTAGGTGACGGGCTCCTCGCCGCGCTTCCGCTGCGCGAACACGCGGTGCATGCCGGCGTCGAGGGGGCCGGGACGCATGAGCGCGTTGCTCGCGACGAGATCATCGAAGCGGTCGCAGCGCATGTTGCGCAGCATGTCGGTGGCGAGGGCGGACTCGAACTGGAACACCCCGGCGGTGCGTCCCGAGCGGAGCACGCGGTAGGTGGCCGCGTCGTCGAGCGGCACCGCATTCAGATCCAGCCGCTGTCCGGTGCGCGCGAGGATCATCTCGAGCGCATCGTGGATGACAGTGAGCGTCGTGAGGCCGAGGAAGTCCATCTTGAGCATGCCGGCCTTCTCGAGCGACGTCATGTCGTACTGCGTGACCACCACGGTCTCTTCATCGCCGGCGCCGGAGCCCTTGGTGGTCTGCGTGCACACCGGCACGTAGTCCACGAGCGGGCCCGGCGCGATCACCACGCCGGCCGCGTGCACCCCCGCATGGCGCGAGAGCCCCTCGAGTGCCACCGCGTAGTCGAGCAGCTGATGGTAGCGCTCGTCGTTCTTGTAGAGCTGCTTCACTTCGCTCACCTGTGTGAGCGCTTCCTTGACGGTGAGGAAGTAGTTCGGCTGGTTGGGTATGAGCTTGGCGAGCGCGTCGGTCTCCGCCGGGGTGAAGCCGAGCACGCGGCCCACATCCTTCACCACCGCGCGGGACTTCATCGTGCCGAAGGTGATGATCTGCCCCACCGACTCGCGCCCGTACTTCTGGCGCACGTACTCGATCACCTCGCCGCGGCGCTCGAAGCAGAAGTCGACGTCGATGTCCGGCATCGAGATGCGCTCGGGATTCAGGAAGCGCTCGAAGAGGAGATCGAACTTGAGCGGGCAGACGTCGGTGATGCGCAGCGCGTAGGCGACGAGGGAGCCGGCGGCGGAGCCGCGTCCCGGGCCCACCGGGATGCCGCGGTCGCGCGCCGCCTTGATGAAGTCCCAGGTGATGAGGAAGTAGCCAGCATATCCCGTCTTGGTGATCACACCCAACTCGTAGTCGAGCCGCTCGCGCACATTGGCGGGGAGCGTTTCACCATAGCGCTCCCGAGCACCGGCCTCGGCGAGGGACACCAGCAGCTCATTCTCGTTCGCGACGCCGGCCGGCAACGGGAACGCCGGCAGGAAGTACTTCTTCTCGAAGGCGACGTTCACTTCGTCGGCGATGCGCAGCGTGTTCTCGAGCACGTCGGGGCGCCCCGGGAACCAGGCGGCGATCTCGGGGGCGCTCTTGAAGAAGAGCCCGTCGTCGTAGCGCATGCGGTCGAGATCGCCGCGGTCCTTGCCGAGTCCGATGCACAACAACACGTCGTGCGCGTCGTGATCGGCGGCGCGCAAAAAGTGCGCGTCATTCGTGGCCACCACCGGCAGCGAGAGCTCCTCGGCGAGCGCGAAGACCATCGTGTTGAGCTTCGACTGCTCGCCCGCGGCGTCGTGGGCCTGCACCTCGAGGTAGTAGCGGCCGGGAAAGTGTTCGGCATACCACCGGGCGGCGGCCTTCGCGTCGTCGGGGCGCCCCTCGAGCAGGTGGCGCGCGATCTCCCCCGCCATGCATGCCGAGCTGACGATGATCCCCTCGCCGTACTTCTCGAGCAGCTCGCGGTCCATGCGCGGGCGCGAGTAGAACCCCTCGGTGTAGCCGAGTGAGGAGAGGCGGACGAGGTTCTTGTAGCCGACGGCGTCGCGCGCGAGGAGGATGAGATGGTAGTACGGCTTCGCGCCAGGCACCGGGCGCGTGCGCTCGCGGCGCGATCCGGGGGCGACGTAGGCCTCCATGCCAATGATCGGCTTCACCCCAGCCTTCTTCGCCTTCTCCTGGAACTCCCAGGCCGCGTGCAGGTTACCATGGTCCGTGATCGCGAGCGCGGGCATTTCGAATTCCTGGGCGCGCGCGATGAGATCATCGATGCGATTTGCACCGTCGAGGAGCGAGTATTCGGAGTGGCAGTGAAGGTGCGTGAAGGGCATGGGGCTCGGTTTCGGGCTCGGCCTCGGCCTCGGTAACGGCGGAAGTGCGGGTCTCGGCGCTCGGCGCTCGGCAACTGCTACCGACAACGGCGGGTGGAAATGCGGGGAGGGTATATTATACCGATTCGCGCGGGCCGGGACTATCGGCGGATGTTCGGGCGGTTCACAAGTCGACACCTACTCGGGGAATTCCTTCCATTATGATGCGATTTGGCGCGGCCGCTCTAGCGGCGGCAGTAGTGCTCGCGGGCTGCAGCAAGAAGGACTCGAACCCGGCGGCGCCGGTGGGCACGTGCATCGGGTCGACGATCACGCTCACGGCGTTCCAGGTGACGACGGTGGCGGCGGCGGACGCGGGCTGCGTGTCGATGCCGGCCGACGGCTCGACGTACTTGGTGGTCCCGCAGTTCGCCAGCGGCAGCGGGCCCACTTCGCACATCGGCTACGAGATCGGGAGCGGGCCGCCGGCGACGATGGATGTGTTGCCCTTGGTCTCGGGGCCGAATGCGAGCGTCGTGAGGGCGGCGGGGCTGATGGCGCCGCCGCGGGGGGTGCGCGAACGCTTCGATTTCAGCCTACGCGCACAGGAGCGGGAGTTGCATGCCGCGGCGAAGGCCCGCTCCGGGCCGGCGCCGAAGGCGGCGATCGTCGCCGTGGGGCCGCCGACGCTAGGGAGCCAGCGGATCTTCTGGGTCTGCACCGACCTCAACTGCGCCGTCTTCAAGAAGGACACGGCGGTCGCGCAGTACGTGGGCGCGCGCATCGCGATCTACGTCAGCCAGAACGCGCCGGCGGGAGGATTCACGCCGTCCGATATCACGGCGCTCGGCAATACCTTCGACCTCGATCTCTACCCGATCGACACGGTGGCCTTCGGCGCGCCGTCGGACATCGATCTCAACCAGCGGGTGATCGTGCTGTTGTCGCCGAAGGTGAATGCGATCACGCCGACTAACGTCTGCAACACGCAGGGCTACGTCGCCGGCTACTTCTACGGTCTCGATCTGGAGCCGAGCTTCGCGAATTCCAACGCCGGCGAGGTCTTCTACTCGATCGTTCCTGATCCGACGGGGATCTTCAGCTGCGTGCACTCGGTCGCATCGGTGGGGAATACGGTGCTCTCGACCTTCATCCACGAGTTCCAGCACATGATCTCGTGGAACCAGCACGTGATCGTCCGCCCTGTCCCGGGCACGCCCGAGGAGACCTGGCTCAACGAGGGGCTCAGCCATGTCGCGGAGGAGCTCGGGTCGCTCTATTACGAGAACAAGTATCCGCCGCCGACCGGGCGCACCGACCCGACGTAGCTCTTCCCCGATTCGTCGCAGGGCTTCATCGGCGGCGACCTCTTCAATTCGTACGGGTATCTTTACTACCCCGACTCGGTCTCGGTCACGCTCTTCAAGAATGGCGGCTCGCTGGAGGAGCGCGGCGCCGCTTGGCTCTTCCTCCGGTGGCTCGCCGACCAGAAGGGGAGCGCGATCTTCGGGCAGCTCGACCAGACGTCGCTCGTCGGCACCGTGAATGTCGCGACGCAGGCCGGGGAGTCCTTCGAGTCGCTGTTCGGCGATTTCGCGATGGCGGTGTACGGCGACAGCGTGCCGGGTTTCCCGCGCACCAGCGCCCCGGCGCGCGACCGGTACGTGTCGCGCAACCTGCGGACGATCTACAATCGGATCTACACGACGACCCAGGGCACGCCGAACCCGCTCCCGCATCCCTTCCCGCTCGGTACATGGACGTTGCCGGTCGCGGGGAAGAAGGCATCGACCCTGGCGATCGGGTCGATGACCTACTGGCAGGTGACAATGCCGAGCTCCGGGTCGGAGATGCGGTTGTACTTCGCGGGATCGGGCGGCACCAGCTTTCCCGCCGGCTATGCGGCGCAGCTCACCGTATTCCACTGCCCCGCGGGCGGATGCCCGTAGGCGCGTGACGAACGACAGGGATGAAGAAAGGACCCGGCGGCGCGAGCGGCCGGGCTTTTTCTTTTTTTTCTCGTTCGCACGGGGGAGCCGCGGCCGGCGCGCGCTCCGGTGGAGCGGCCGCGCGCTGCTCGCGCTCCTGGCGGCGCTCATCCTCTTCGCCGTCGCGACGCCGATGGGGCGCTATCTCGGGCGCGCGGGGTGGGCGGAGGCGGGCATCCTCGCGCGGCGCCGGCCGATCGCCGCGATGGTGGCGGACACGGCCACCGCGCCGGCCACGCGCGGGAAGCTCGAGATCGTGCTCGCCGCGCGCGCCTTCGCGCAGGACTCGCTCCACCTCGACGCGCGCGAGAGCTACACCACCTTTTCCGCGCTCGACCGCGACACGCTGGTGCTCGTCGTCTCGGCGGCGTACCGCGACACGCTGGCCTTCTATACGTGGTGGTTCCCGATCGTGGGCCGCGTGCCGTACAAGGGATTCTTCCGGCCCGCCGACGCGCTGGCGGCGGCGCGCGAGCTCGAGCGCGCGGGGCTCGACACCGTGGTGCGCCCGGCGAGTGCGTTCAGCACGCTCGGCTTCTTCAACGACCCGCTGCTCTCGACGACGCTCGCGGAGGACAGCACGTCGCTCGCGAACACGGTGATCCACGAGCTGCTGCACAACACCTTCTACGCGCCGGGGGAATCGGCGTTCAACGAGAGCTTCGCGAACTTCGTGGGCGCGCGCGGCGCCGAGCATTTGTTCGCGCGGCGAGGGGACAGCGCGCACGCGGCGTTGGCGCGCGTGGACTGGGAGCGGGAGAAACTGCTCGGTCGCTTCTGGAGCGGGGTTTATTACGCGCTCGACTCGGCGTTCCGCGTGCACCCGGGCGATCGCGCGGCGCGGCTCGCCGCGCGCGACACGGTGTTCGCGCTCGCGCGCTCGCATTTCATGCGCGACGTGCTGCCGCACGTTCCCGGGCTCCCCCCCGGCCGGACGATGCCGCTGCGGCTCGACAACGCGACGTTGATGGCGCGGCGACTCTACCGCACCGGGCTGGATGACTTCGACGCGGTGTACGCCCGCGAGGGAGGCGACCTCGATCGCGCGGCGGCGCGCGTCATCGCGTTGGCGCGCTCGCGGCCCGAGGACCCCTTCGCGGCGCTGCGCGCGTACGTCGCGTCAGCCGGCGCCGAAGCGCCCGCGCAGCAGCTCCCGTAGGTCCACCGGCGGGCCGGTGAGCGGCGCCGTGCGCGCCAGCGGCGCGGGCAGATCGGGCGCCGCGGCGATGCGCGTCATCAGCTCGCGTACGCCGGCATCGATGAAGCGCGTCAGCTGATCGATCGAATACTCGGTGCCGAAGCGAGACTGATAGGCGTTGAGCGGATAGACCACGTGCAGATGCTTCCGCGCGCGCGTCATCGCGACGTACATCAGTCGACGCTCCTCATCCGTCTCCTCCTCCGAGTTGAGCGCGCGCGAGGAAGGGAACCAGCCGTCCACCGCCCAGATGATGAACACCGCATCCCACTCGCGCCCCTTGGCGCTGTGCGCGGTGCTCAGGATCAGCGCGTCGTCCTCGGCGTCCGAGTTTCCGCTGAAGTCGTGCGACGTCGACGGGGGCTCGAGGGCGAGCTCACTCAGGAATGCCGCGCGGTGGGGGAAGCCGCCGGCGATCACCTCCAGCTGGTCCAGATCGGCGAGCCGAGGATCGGGGCGGTCGTAGCGCTCGCGGAGGATGTCGTCGTACATCGTGCGCAGTCGCGCGATCTCCTCGGTGACGGTGCGTTCGGCGCCGGCGGCGTCGGGATGCGAGAGCTCGGCGAGAAGCGCCGAGAGCGCGGCGTGCGCGGGGCGGGCCCGCGCCGGCGGCACGAACGCGGCGAAGGCGGCGGGGTCCCAGGCCCGCTCGGCCATCAGTGTGAGCGCGGCGCGCGCGGTGATGTCGCCGATGCCGGGGAGAAGGGTGAGCACACGGAACCAGCTCACTTCGTCGCGCGGATTCTCGAGGATTCGCAGGAAGGCGAGCACGTCCTTCACGTGGGCGGCCTCGAGGAACTTGATCCCCCCCCACTTCTCGAAGGGGATCTGGCGATTGGTGAGCTCGATCTCGAGGTCGGCGCTCATGTAGCCGGCGCGGAAGAGCACCGCCATCTCGCGCAGCGGCGTGCCCGTCTCGTGCAGCTCGAGCACGCGGTCCACCACGTACTGTGTTTGCTCGTGCTCGTCGCGCGCCGCCACGAGCAGAGGACGCTCGCCGCCGGTGCGGGTGGTGAAGAGGCGCTTGGTGTAGCGCTGCCGCGCGCGCGCGATGAGCGTGTTGCTCACGTCGAGCACCGGCTGCGTGGAGCGGTAATTCTGCTCGAGCGTGACGACGGTGGCATCGGGGAACTGCTCGGGAAAATCGAGCATGTTCCGCACCGTGGCGCCGCGGAAGCTGTAGATGCTCTGCGCATCGTCGCCCACCACCGTGATGTTCCGGTGCGTGCCGCTCATCCCGCGGAGGATGCGCGCCTGCAACACGTTCGTGTCCTGGTACTCGTCCACGAGCACGTGGTCGTAGAGCGACGCGATGCGCGCGCCGAGCTCCGGCGCCTGCTCGAGCATCATCGCCCAGAGCAGGAGGAGATCGTCGTAGTCCACGAGATTGCGCTCCGCCTTGCGGGCGGTGTAATCGGCGAAGGTGCGCGCCAGATCGGGGATGTCCGCTTCGAACTGCGGGAGCTCGTCGCGCACGATCGTGTCCACCGGGATCTCGGTGTTCACGTGCCGTGAGTAGATGTGGTGCAGCGTCTCCTTCTTGGGGAATCGCGACTGGCGCTGCGCGAAGCCGAGGTGCGCGCGCGACATCCCCATGAGATCCTCGGCGTCGGATTGATCGAGGATCGTGAAATCTTTGGCGATCCCGACGGCGGGCCCATACGCGCGCAGCAGGCGATGCGCCGTGGCGTGGAAAGTGCCTCCCTGAACGCGCCCCGTCGCGCCGCCCGCGAGCCGCTCCGCGCGCGCCAGCATCTCGTGCGCCGCGCGGCGCGTGAAGGTGAGGAGCAGGATCCGGTGCGCGGGGACGCCGCGCCCGATGAGGTGGGCGACGCGGTACACGAGCGCGCGCGTCTTGCCCGTGCCCGCGCCGGCGACGATGAGCAAGGGACCGTCGCCGTGGGAAGCGGCTTTCAGTTGCCCCGCGTTCAGTTCCTTGGAGAAATCGGGCGCCGGCATGCTTGAGAATATACGGCGGGTCTCGGCACTCGGCGCTCGGCACTCGGCGAACGACTCACTACTTTCAACTACGGACTATGGACTACGGACTGTGGACTATGGACCGCCGTTGCTTGCCCTCTCGTCGAACACCAACGACAGACACGTCGGCCCTCCCTCGGCCTTCTGCAATTCAGAGAGATCTACCGCGAGGGTCCGAAAGCCCTCCTTCTCGAGCAGCACGCGCGTCGCCGGGAACGAAGCGGGCATCAGAAGAGTCCCGTTCACCTCGAGCACACTCGCGCCCCGGGGCTCAGGGACGGGAAGTACGGTGACGCCGGCGAACGCCGAGACCTCCGCCCAGTCGGGATTCGCGAGGAGCGTGTCGCGACCGGCGTACGTGCACGCCGTCTTCAGATGCAGCGCGCCGTGAACGGGGACCGCGGTGACGGTGTACCCGAAGGGGGCGACCAGCGCGCGGAGCTGCGTGATCCCCGCGTCATTCGTGCGCGTGGAGCGTCCCACGTACAACGCGCGCCCGATGCGGACCACATCGCCGCCGTCCAGCGTGCCCGGAGCGGCCAGGCGGCGCAGGGAACGAAATTTCGCGAGAGCCTCATTCAGCGATTCCCCCTCGGTGGCGCGGGACGGGGTGCCGGGGGTCGTGATCACGGCGAGCTCATCGAGCACGATCGCGGCATCCTCGACGAACACGGCGTCGGGGAACCCGTCAAGCGCCGGCAGATGAACCACCGAGACGCCGAGTGCCTCGAGGGCGAGCTCGTAGGCGCGATGCTGCTGCCGCGCGAGCGCGACATCGATCGACTCGCGCGGCTTGCACGTGAGCTGACAGTCATTGAGCGTCGCGGAGACGGCGCGGGTGAGGGCGACGAGCAAGGGATGCGGGATGAGGGATTCGGGACTGGCAATGCGGGACCGCGGAAGATCGTGAAAACTACGGATCAGCGCGGCGGGCAGTGAGGGGGAGTCGCCGCCTTCGCCGTGATGAGGACGGCGCCGTAGCGCGCGCCCTCGCCGAGTCTGAGCACGGCGGCGGCGCCCTTCATGACGGAGAGCTGATCGATGTCCTCCGCGGACTTGAGCGAGCCGAGGCAGCGTTGGCCGGCGGCCGCGGGGAGGGGGACGCCATTCACCGGCGCTCTCTCCGGACGAGTGAGACGCAGAGAGACGCCGGCCGTGTTCCGAGATTGCACACGATCCGAAATTCCTCCGCGTTCATCCGCGGCGCAGCGCCGTTCCCCTCGACCTCAGCCGCGCGCGAAATACCGAACGCCGGGCAGCCCGTCGAAGTCCTCGTCCTGGGTCCAGACGGTCGCCTTCAGACGTTGAGCGGTCGCGTAGACGACGCTGTCGGCGAGCGGGAGCTTGTGCGCGAGGCCGAGCTTGGCGGCGTCGAGTGCGAGGCGCGCGTCGAGATCGACGACGGTGCCCTGCTGCATCAGTGCGGTCACCTGGAGCGCGTCGCCTTCGCCCCGCTGCCGGAGCGCGATCTTGAAGACCTCCAGCACGCAGATCGACGGCACGATGAGCCGCCGCGTGTCTTCGATGGCGGCGGCGAAGTGCGCGGCGCCCCGCTCGTCGGCGAAGTACGCGAGCCAGGCGGACGAATCGACCACGTTCAGCGTGGCGGCCACGGATCCCTCCTAGCCGCGATCGCGGTCGCGCGCGACGGTGCTGTCGATGCCGCGCAGCAGCCCGCGCAGCGCGCGCGCCGGCCGCACCGGGATCAACTCGATCCGGTCCTCGTACACCAGCGCCTGCACGCGCTGCCCCGGCTCGAGCTGCAGCCGCTCCCGCACCGCCCTCGGGATGACCACCTGGAACTTGGGCGAGATCTTGACGATGTCCACAACCAACCTCATCGATCACATTGTCGTATGACGATCGCTCCATCGATAATAACATCGTCATACGACGATCGACAAGGGCGCTGCGCCACGGATGAACGCGGAGAAACCGCGATCAGAGCGGATGACACTGCGTACATCCGATGCGCCGATCCGGGCAGGCTGTACCAAAGAAACCGCCGGACGCGTACCGCCACGCGGAGGCCCGGATCACACTCGGCGCGACCCGCCTTCTTTCGTGTTCATCCGCGTTCATCGGTTCTTGATCCGCGATC